>CAVFER010000028.1:14671-32533 GCA_963621525.1 bacterium
TTATGCGAGGAGGTCATGATATGAAATTTTTACCGGAACTGGAAGCTGTGAAAAAAATTGCAGCTGAGGGGAAATACCAGGTACTGCCTGTAAGCTGCGAAATGCTGTCGGATTTTACTACACCCATTGAAACTATGAAAATCCTTAAAAATGTCTCCACTCACTGCTATATGCTAGAATCAGCTATGGCAAATGATAAATGGGGACGGTACACATTTATGGGATATGATCAGAAAATGGAGATCACCTGCCGGAATGGAGAGATGAAAGCGGGAAACGTTACTGTAAAAACAGATGATCCCTCTGCATTTTTAAGGCAGATAATGGAAGATTATAAAAGCCCCAGATTTGACTATCTGCCGTCTTTTACCGGCGGACTGGTAGGATATTTCTCCTACGATTATCTGGGATACAGTGAACCGGCTGTAAGATGCAAGGTAGATGATACAGAAAATTTCAAAGATGTGGATCTGATGCTTTTTGACAAAGTGATCGCCTTTGATCATGTAAGACAAAAGATTATTTTAATGGTAAATATGTCATTGGATGATGTGGAAGTTGGATATAACAAGGCGGTTATGGAGCTAAAGCAGCTGGCCGAACTTTTGAAGAAAGGTGAGAAAAAGCAGGAACCGTGCGGAAAACTTACCGGAGAGGTAACGCCTCTATTTAATCGGGAACAGTATTGTGCCATGGTGGAAAAGGCAAAGCATTATATCCGGGAAGGAGACATTTTCCAGATTGTTCTTTCTAACCGGCTAAGTGCTCCTTTTGAAGGAAGTTTATTAAATACTTACCGGGTGCTCAGGACATTAAACCCCTCACCTTATATGTTCTATTTTTCAGGAACAGATGTGGAAGTAGCAGGTGCTTCACCGGAGACACTGGTAAAGCTGGAAGATGGGGTGCTCCATACCTTTCCATTGGCGGGAACAAGGCCGAGAGGAAAGACTGAGGAAGAAGATAAGGCGCTGGAGGAAGAACTCCTGGCAGATAAAAAGGAGTTAGCGGAGCATAACATGTTAGTAGATCTGGGAAGAAATGACCTAGGAAAGATTAGTAAGTTTGGTTCTGTAAAGGTAGAAAAGCTTCATTCCATTGAGCGGTATTCCCACGTAATGCATATTGGTTCTACAGTGCGCGGTGAGATTGACGAGAAGCATGATGCACTGGATGCCATTGACGCGGTGCTTCCGGCGGGAACCTTATCCGGTGCACCAAAGATCCGTGCCTGCCAGCTGATCGGAGAACTGGAAAATAACAAGAGAGGCATTTACGGCGGAGCCATTGGATATATTGATTTTACAGGAAATATGGATACCTGTATTGCCATCCGCATTGCATATAAGAAAAATGGCAAGGTGTTTGTAAGAAGCGGAGCCGGTATCGTAGCAGATTCAGATCCGCAGAAAGAGTTTGAAGAGTGTTTAAATAAGGCCAGAGCAGCATTGAAGGCACTGGAAATGGCACAGGAGGAAGAATTATGATCTTATTAATCGATAATTATGACAGTTTTTCCTATAATCTTTACCAGCTGATCGGTGAGATCGATCCGGATATTAAGGTGATCCGCAATGATGAGCTGACCGTGGATGAGATACGGCAGTTAAAGCCGCAGCGCATCATCCTTTCTCCGGGACCTGGAAGGCCGGAGGATGCAGGTGTGATCGTAGATGTGGCAAAAACCCTGGGAAGGGAGATACCGGTTCTTGGCGTCTGCCTGGGGCATCAGGCAATCTGTGCTGCATTTGGGGCTACTGTTACCTACGCGAAGGAGCTGATGCATGGGAAGCAGTCGGTGGTGACTTTTGATACGGAATCGGTGCTGTTTAAGGGGTGTCCTAAGAAGGCACCGGTAGCTAGATATCATTCGCTGGCGGCGGATCCTGAAACCATGCCGGATGTGTTACAGGTAACTGCAGTTACGGATGATGGGGAGATCATGGCAGTACAGCATGTGGAGTATCCTGTTTACGGGGTACAGTTTCATCCTGAGTCCATCATGACACCGGATGGGAAGAAGATGATAGAGAATTTTCTGGGGCAGTAATCGGCAGGTATTTCTTTGGCGTCAACAGGGAGACGATAAGAGCGGGAAGAGGAAGAATATATAGAATATCAGGAGGCAGAAATAATGATCAAAGAGGCTATTGTAAAGATTGTAAATAAAGAGGATTTAAGTTATGAGGAAGCGTACACCGTGATGAATGAGATCATGAGTGGTGAGACTACACCTACACAGAATGCCGCATTTCTGGCAGCTCTTTCTACTAAAAGTGCCAAAGCGGAGACGACTGATGAGATTGCAGGTTGCGCAGCAGCAATGAGAGACCATGCTACAAAGGTAGAAACAGACATGGATCTGTTTGAAATCGTTGGTACCGGTGGTGATAATGCAGGAAGCTTTAATATTTCTACCACAGCGGCACTGGTGGCTTCTGCCGGTGGTGTGAAAGTGGCAAAACATGGCAACAGGGCGGCTTCTTCTAAATGCGGTACAGCAGATTGTTTAGAGGCTTTGGGGGTTAATATTGAGCAGAGTCCGGATCTTTGCAGAAAATTATTGAAAGAAGTGGGAATGTGCTTCTTCTTTGCACAGAAATATCACACTTCCATGAAGTATGTAGGTGCTATAAGAAAGGAACTGGGCTTTCGGACGGTATTTAATATTTTAGGACCGCTGACCAATCCGGGAACACCTACTATGCAACTGTTAGGTGTGTATGATGAGTATCTGGTTGAGCCATTGGCAAGAGTTTTGGTAAGTCTGGGAGTTAAGCGCGGTATGGTGGTATATGGTCAGGATAAGTTAGATGAGATCTCTTTAAGTGCCCCTACTACTGTTTGCGAGATCAGAGATGGATGGTATCGGACCTCTGTTATTACGCCTGAAGAGTTTGGTTTTGAACGGTGTACAAAGGATGATCTTAAGGGCGGCACACCGGCAGAGAATGCAGAGATCACACGGTCTATTTTAAGAGGAGAAAAGGGACATAAGAGAAATGCAGTGTTGATGAATGCAGGTGCTGCTTTGTATATTGCCGGGGAAGCGCAAGATATGAAGGCTGGTATTGCGCTGGCAGCAGAGCTGATTGATTCTGGAAAGGCGCTGGATACACTGGAGAAACTGATTGAAGTGAGCAATGTTCTCTAGGAATCTTTCTGTGACTGATTTTGCGAGAAGATTTTTTGTCAGTTGTGCCCAAATTTCTGAGGCATACGTTGATGAAATTCGGGTGCGACTGGCGGAAAATCGGCCGCAAAGGCAGGTGCAGAAAAACTCCGAGAGAACATAGTAATGGAGAGGCGGAATAATATGACGATTTTGGATCAGTTGGCAGATCATGCAAGGGAACGGGTTACATATGGAAAAGCGAAAGTGTCTGCGGATGAGATGAGAAGGCGGGCCTTTGATCTTGGACGGGAGAGTGGTCTGGGAAGTTTTGCTTTTGAAAAGGCGCTTAAGAAACCTGGGATCTCGTTTATCTGTGAGTGCAAAAAAGCATCCCCGTCTAAGGGGCTGATCGCACCGGATTTCCCTTATTTGAAGATTGCAAAGGAATATGAGGAGGCGGGAGCTGACTGTATTTCTGTGCTGACGGAGCCGAAATGGTTTCTGGGGAGCGATGTTTATTTGAGGGAGATCGCGGAGAGTGTGAAGATTCCTTGTATAAGGAAAGATTTTACAGTTGATGAGTATATGATCTATGAGGCGAAGGTTCTGGGGGCATCTGCAGTGCTTTTGATCTGCTCTATTTTGTCTAAGGAACAGCTTAAGGAGTACCATTGTATTTGTGATGAGCTGGGGCTTTCGGCTTTGGTGGAAGCTCATGATGAGGCGGAAGTGGAAATGGCTGTTTCGGCAGGTGCAAGGATTATTGGTGTGAATAACCGGAATTTAAAGGATTTTTCGGTGGATACGGAAAACAGCAGGAAGCTGCGCAGTATGATACCGGAGGATGTGATCTTTGTATCGGAAAGCGGCGTAAGGGATGAAAAGGATGTGAGAAAGCTTCGGGAAATCGGGGCTGATGCGGTACTGATAGGAGAGGCGCTGATGCGGGCTGAGGATAAGAAGGGGAAGCTGGAAGCGCTGCGGGATGCGGGAGTATAGATAAATGACCAGAGTGAAGTTATGTGGGATGATGCGGCCGGAGGATATTCTGGCGGTGAATGAGCTGAAGCCGAAGTATATTGGATTTGTGTTAGCGAAGAAAAGCCGCAGATATGTTTCTAAGGAGCAGGCGAAGGTGCTTAAGGGGATGCTGGATCCGGCTGTGAAGGCTGTGGGGGTGTTTGTGAATGAGGCTGTGGAGTGTGTGACGGACCTTTTGAATGAAGGGGTTATTGATATGGCACAGCTTCATGGGGCGGAAGATGAGGCGTATATACGACGATTGAGAGAACTTACTGGGAAAGAGATAATAAAGGCGGTTCAGGTGAAGTCGGAGGCGGATGTGAAGGCTGGAGAGATGTCCGGGGCTGATTTTGTTTTATTTGATGCCGGGGCCGGTGATGGGAAGGTGTTTAACTGGAAGTTACTGGAAAATGTGAAGAGACCGTTTTTTCTGGCCGGAGGACTGGATCCGGAGAATGTGAGGGATGCGTTGGAATGGGTGCGGCCCTTTGGGGTGGATGTGAGCTCGGGGATTGAGATGGATGGAAGGAAGGATCCTCTTAAGATGAGAAGATTTCTGGAGGAAGTAAGAAAGTGTTCCGGGAGCGATGTTTTACCGTAAGAAACGGCCTTACATCTTACTAGTCATTGTCCACTGGCTTTCGACATGCACCTGTTCGCCTGTATCGGACTGCGTCCGCTACATTCGTACAGCTGCGCCAGGGATGTGGACACTTGACAAGTAAGATGACGGCCTGTGTATACAGGGAGTGAGAAAAGCCTGTTCTTGCTAGTGTCTGGAATTGATGACTAAGTGCTGCAAAATGAAACGATTGTGAGAGGAAAATGTGAGAGGAAAATTAGACCTTGTTCTTGGAAAAATGAGGAAAATGGGGTATAATGAGAAGATATAAGCAGTGACATGTTTCAAAATACTTCAACAGGAGGGCATGACCATGATTCGTAAAGATAACGTTCTGGAAGTGGAACATTTAGGCGGAGGTAAGGGAACAGCGTATGTTCATCACATTGTATCTAAGGAGGAGCTGTTAGGACACGGCAGACTGTATGCTAAGGTTGTTCTTCCTTCGGGGGCGAGTGTAGGCTGGCATCAGCATATACATGATACTGAGCCATATTATATTTTGAAGGGTGAAGCTGATTTTATTGATAATGACAAGTCTGTGACCAAGGTTGGCCCTGGTGACTGCTGTATTATTGAAGTAGGACAGTATCATAGCATTGAGAACAATTCTGATTCTGATGTGGAGTTTATGGCTCTTATTTATAATGAACCAGGTTATCTGAATGACAGAGATTAATAGAAATGACTTGAAATAAAGATTTGTTTTTATCGGTTGACGTTTGAAAAGTTTTATAGTATACTGTGGAACGTTCATCGGAGGGCAAGTTGTTCTTTAGAAACAATAGCTGGATAAGATGGCAGGTTGAGATGCCTGCTTCTTATCCGGCTTTTTTAATGTAATAAAGGAGAAAAAGTACAATGGAGAGAAATACTACGTTTACGGAAGGGAAGATCTTACAGCCTCTTATTTTGTTTGCCATGCCTGTGTTGTTTGCGCTGTTTTTGCAGGCCATGTATGGCGCTGTGGATCTTCTGGTTGTGGGAAAGTTTGCGTCTTCTGCGGATGTGTCGGCGGTGTCTACAGGTTCTCAGATCATGATGACTTTGACCAATCTGATCAGCAGTTTTGCTATGGGAACCACCGTGCTTTTGGGACAGCTGATCGGCTGCGGGAAGAAGGAAGAAGGGGGAAAGGCAGTGGGAACGGCCCTGGTGATGTTCGCAGGGATTGCAGTGGTTCTGACGATCTTGCTGGTGTGCTTTGCCCCGCAGATCAGTCATATTATGCATGCCCCCAAGGAGGCCTTTGATAAGACGGCCGCGTATGTAAGGATATGCGGAGGTGGTATGGTCGTTATTGTGGCATATAACCTGATCGGCTGCATTTTCAGGGGGATCGGGGATTCTAAGACACCTCTTTTAACGGTTGCCATTGCCTGTGTTTGCAATATTGCAGGGGATTTGCTGTTGTGTGCCGGTTTTCATATGGGAACGGAGGGAGCAGCCTGTGCCACGGTATTTGCTCAGGTAGTCAGTGTGGTGGTATCTTTTGGATTTATAAGAAGGAAGCAGCTGCCATTTGTCTTTAAGAAGGAAAATGTGAGGATCCATAAGGCGTTGCTTAGGAAAATGGCAGGTCTTGGAGCGCCTATTGCATTACAGGATCTGCTGGTAAGCATTTCTTTTCTTGTTATACTGTCGATCGTTAATTCGATGGGTGTAATCGCTTCTGCGGGTGTGGGAGTGGCTGAGAAGGTATGTGCCTTTATCATGCTTATTTCATCTGCTTTTATGCAGTCTATGTCTGCTTTTGTGGCTCAGAATTACGGAGCGGGACGGATGGACCGGGCAAGGAAGGCTCTTCATTATGGTGCAGCGGTTTCTTTTGTGATCGGTGTGGGAATGTTTTTCTTGTCTTATTTCCACGGAGATGTGATGTCTGGAATCTTCTCATCGGACGAACAGGTTATTCTGGCCGCTGCTGATTATTTAAGGGCATACGCCATTGATTGTATGTTTACCGCTATTTTCTTTTGTTATACAGGATTTTATAATGGGATCGGACAGACAAAATTTGTTATGTTACAGGGAATTGCAGGGGCATTTGGAGTCCGTGTGCCGGTATCTTATCTTATGAGTATACAGCCGAACGCTTCCCTGTTTAAGATTGGACTCGCCACGCCTATGTCATCTGTGGTGCAGTTATTACTTTGTCTGGGATTTATGGTTATACTGAACAGGAGAGCCAGAAAAGGAAAGATCCTATAGGGAAGTCTGACAAAATGTTTTTCACAGAAAAGGAGAGCGCAGGATGAGAGAAATGTTTACGGACCCGGAAGTGGATGTGATCTATATTACAACTCCCCATAATACCCATATCCAGTTTATGAAGAAGGCTATTGAGAATGGGAAGCATATTCTGGTGGAGAAATCTATTACGTTGAACAGTGGGGAACTGGATGAGGCTTTGGAACTGGCGAAGGAGAAGGGAGTTATTGTCTCAGATGAAGGCGGCTCCTACAGGGGTAGATGAGCAGGCGGGTCTGCTTTTAAGCAATAAGGAAGGTCAGATGGCAATAGTGATGTTGTCTCTGCACTCGAAGCAGCCAAAGAGGGGCATGGTCTCCTGTGAAAAGGGCTATATTGAGATTATGGAATATCCTAGGGCCTGGGAAGCGAAGATCGTGGACGTGGAAAGCGGAGAGACTCAAGTGCTAAAAGCCGGGGCACATGAGGATGCGCTGGCTTATGAGCTTTCTGATATGGAAAAGGCGATTGCGGGAGATGCATCCTGCATGTATCTGGACTATACAAAAGATGTAATGGATCTGATGACTCAGTTTAGAAAGTCATGGGGGCTTACTTATCCTGAGGAGGATCAGTTACGGAAATAAGATTGCTGTAATATTTTGTTTTTCCGGACAGCACTTCATCGTAGAAGTTTTGTTTCCAGTCAATGTAATCGACTGCTTTTTGCAGTTCATCCATGGACTGGAGCAGGGCTTCTTTTTTCACCGTCAGGACGAAAGATACATCCCTGGGAACTGATCGTAGTACAGAAGAAAGAGACATTGGAAAAGATGTCTGAATGCCGTTTAGGATCTGCGAAAATGCTGGCAGGTGCGTCTGCTGCTATTGTTGTGATCGCGGATCCAGGAAAGACAGATGTATGGACCGGGGATTGTTCTATTGTCATGTCTAACATGCACAATATGGCAGAAGATCTGGGACTTGGAAGCTGCTGGATCCAGGGACGTTTAAGACAGGCACCGGATGGCAGATCTACGGAAGAATATTTAAGAGATATTTTAGGTTATCCAAAGGAATATCGTCTGGAGGCGATCTTATCTATTGAGGTGCCGGAAAAACATCCGGAAGGACGTGAGTTATCCGACATTCCGGATGGAAAAGTTCATTATGAGAAATATGAATAAAAGGACTGGGAAAACAGCTGCTTTTATATGGGATCCAGAATTACGGGATAGAGGAACTGACGGTGAATGAGCAGAATCCCCAGGCAGTTGGCTTTTATGAACATATGGGATTTGAAACATACAAAAGAACGGATCTGGATGAGGAAGGAAATCCGTATCCACTTTTGTATATGAAGATAGAATTGAGAATGTGATAAAACAAATGCTTTTGAGGCATAAATAATCATGTAATATAAGTATTAGACATAACAGAAAAATGAGTTATATAATATATGTGCAGGATGAGAAAGAACAGGTCCTGCACATTTTTATGCGCTTAAAATGCAGGAGGTAATAGCCATGAAGAAAACATTAGTAGCATATTTCAGTGCAAGTGGAACCACAAAGAAAGTAGCTCAGATGGTTGCAGAGGCTGGAGCGTGCGATCTGTATGAGATCACACCAAAGGAATTATATACAAGTGACGATTTAAACTGGATGAATAAAAAATCCAGAAGCAGCGTGGAGATGAGCGACAAGAAGATCCGTCCGGAGATCACAGATACAGATGCTCATATTGAGGACTACGATACCATTATCCTGGGATTTCCTATCTGGTGGTATGTGGCACCTACCATTGTAAATACATTCCTGGAAAAATATGATTTTTCCGGTAAGAAGATCGTGCTGTTTGCAACTTCCGGCGGAAGCGGCTTTGGCAACACTGTAAAGGAATTAAAGCCATCTGCACCAGGAGCTGAGTTCGTAGAAGGAAAGCTTCTTAACAGAGCAAATAAGCAGGAAATTGAAAAGTGGGTAAAGTCTTTATAATATAGAGGAAAAATATCATATGAAGAAAGTAGTTCAGACAGCAGGAAGAAATGCATTAGGAACATTTGCACCTGATTTTGCGCATTATAATGATGATGTCCTTTTTGGAGAGAACTGGAACAATCAGGACATTGATTTAAAAACAAGAAGTATCATAACCGTTGTAGCTTTAATGGCTTCCGGTATTACCGATTCTTCTTTAAAATTCCATTTACAGAATGCCAAGGCTCATGGCGTAACACAGAAGGAAATCGCAGCTGTTATTACCCATGTTGCTTTTTATGCAGGCTGGCCAAAAGGATGGGCTGTATTTAACCTGGCAAGAGAGGTATGGGCAGACAATGAAGGCGATCTTCCATATGAAGATGAGGCAATGAGAGCTCATGCAAAGGAAATGATATTCCCGATCGGTGCTCCAAATGATGGCTTTGCACAGTATTTCTCAGGAAAGAGCTTCCTGGCACCTGTATCTACCAGCCAGGTTGGTATTTTTAATGTGACTTTTGAACCGGGATGCCGCAACAACTGGCATATCCATCATGCAAAGAGCGGCGGTGGCCAGATCTTAGTCTGTGTAGCAGGCCGTGGCTATTATCAGGAAGAAGGAAAAGAAGCCATTGAAATGAAACCAGGCGACTGTATTAACATTCCTGCAGAAGTAAAGCACTGGCATGGTGCAGCACCGGACAGCTGGTTCAGCCATCTGGCTATTGAGGTACCTGGTGTTGAGACTTCTAATGAGTGGTGCGAGCCAGTATCTGATGAAGAGTATGGTAAGCTGAAATAGTTATAAAAATATATACATTAGTTTTAAGAAGTCTTTGAAAGTCAGAGTGGGCGTTTACTGCCTGCTCTGATTTTTCTTTTGCGGAACCTGTGGGTATAAGGTATAATGCTTACAGAAAGAACAAGTCATTATTGAAGAAATCAGAAGAGGACAATATATGGATTTAAGAGTGCTGCACTATTTTCTTACAGTGGCAAAGGAACAGAGCTTTACAAAAGCTGCCAAACAGCTGCATATTACCCAGCCAACGCTTTCCAGGCAGCTGGCTGCATTGGAAGAAGAACTGGGAGTCACTTTGTTTGACCGGGGCGGACATGGGATCACTCTGACCAATGAAGGGATCCTGCTTAAAAGGCGCGCTTTGGAAATGGTGGACCTGGAAGATAAGATTGCCAGTGAGTTTAAGGGCAGTAACGGGATCGTGGAAGGAACCATTACCGTAGGCTGTGGGGAATTTATGGCTGTGGAGATCTTTGCCCAGATATGTAAGCATTATAAAGAAAAGTATCCTATGGTCCGCTTTGCTATTCATACAGGTACTGCAGATACCATTTTTGAAATGATGAACCGGGGACTGGTGGATATTGGTCTGTTTCTGGAACCTGTAAATACGGAAGGAATGGATTATATCCGGATCCAGGGAAGTGACCACTGGGTGATCGGTATGAAGCCGGATGATCCCCTTGCAAAAAAAGAATATATTACAAAGGAAGACCTTGTTGGGCTGCCGCTGATCTTTCCGGAACGGCTGACGGTCCAGAGCGAGATCGCCAACTGGTTTGGAAAGGATTTTGACCGGTTAAATATTGCATTTACCAGTAATCTGGGGACCAATGCAGGAGTGATGGCGCTGTACGGTCTTGGATATCCTGTTTCGGTGGAAGGGGCTGGAAGATACTGGCGAAAGGATCTGCTGGTCCAGAAAAAGCTGTATCCGGAGCTTAGAACAAGTACGGTAATTGCCTGGAGAAGGAATATCCCTTATTCAACTGCTGTAAAGAAGCTGATCGAGGAGATCAATGGGTTTAAAGGATAAAGATTATTGATAGAAAGAGGAAGTACTTATGGAAGAAAAAGAAAGCAATGCAATGGAAAGCCGAAGAAGTATCCGCAAATATACAGACCAAAAGGTCAGTGATGACCAGATCGAAACTATTGTAAAAGCAGCGTCACTGGCGCCCTCAGCGAAAAACAGACAGCCGTGGAAATATCTGGTATATGAAGGAGAAGCAAAGGAAGAACTGCTTTTAGCTATGGAACGGGGGCTGGAAAAGGAAAAGAAGGAACATAGTCTGCTGCCAGGTTCAGCTTTTGCTCTTCCAGGTGCATTTCAGACACTTTCTATTATGAGGGAAGCGCCGGTTACGATCATTGTTATGGATCCGGACGGAAGATCGCCATATGAACCGGTAAACTCAGATGAGAGACTGGCAGAGATCTGTGATTCTTTATCTATTGGGGCTTCGATCCAGAACATGCTTTTAAAAGCCACCGAACTGGGACTGGGAACTCTTTGGATCGCCAATACCTGTTTTGCCTATAATGATATGGTGAAAGTGATCACTTCTAAGGGGCAGTTAATAGGAGCTGTTGCAGTGGGATATGCGGTAGGAAAACCCCATCCAAGGCCAAGGAAAAAGCTGGAAGAAATACTGGAATACGTAAGAAGATAGTAAGTTCTTCTTTCTTGTCAGACAGTCCTGCTTTTATCTATAATGGAGATAGAAACAACCGCCAGAGATCGGAGCTTCCAGAGGATATAAAAGTGCCCTGGCACCGGTATATGGTCCGCAAAGATGGGATAGGATCTGATGCAGAGGAAAACCATATTCAAAGAGATGCGGGTGCCGATGCGTATGAGCCGGAACCGGCAGTATAATGAATCAATATCTGGTGGGAAGGAGCCTCTCGGCTCCATCCGGGCTCTTTTAAGTCGATACTTAGAACACATCCAGATCCCGTCCATTCACTGTCATACCTTCATAACCGGCAGTACGAATCTCATCTAAAATAGCTTCATCCCTGCGGCGCATTTCTGCTTCCAGGTTGATATGATTATCCTGAATATTCATATGATAGATGCGGTGGTAGGTGACAAGAAGCTTTGGTTTGGCTTTTTGGGCTACTTTTGCCAGATCTGTGCTTAAAGTGTGGACTTCCTGATGATATTTCTGCCATTTTGGTTCTCTGCATGCGATACCGGCACTGTATTCTACTTCATGGAGAAGGATATCGCAGCCTGCAGCCTTTTCAGCCACAATGTCTAATGGGGCAGTATCTCCGGAGATCACGATGGTGCGGTCAGCAGTGACAAATTTATAACCGTAGCTGATAAGAGTACCATGGCTTACTGGAAATGCCTCTACAGTGACACGGTCATCTTTATAAACAATACCGGGTTCTTCAATTTCTGTTACGTCTACCTGATATCCCTGTTCATTTGCCTTTTCAAAGCCATGGATACGGAAATCAATATCTGTTTCATAGGCCATTAAAAGATGCTCGGTCATATGTTTTAAGCCTTTTGGACCAAAGACCTTTAAAGGAACAGGCCGCTCTAATACCCATGGGGTAAAAATAAGGTCCGGGTATCCGGCTGTGTGGTCTGTATGCAGATGAGTGGAAAAAGCCACTGTAAGACGGTCTGGGCGAAGAGCATCAATGCCATTAAAATAAGCTTTGGAAGCTTGACGCACCACGCCAGGGCCAAAATCTACCAGATAAGCTCTGTCACCAACAACCACAGCAGAAGCAGGTCCGCTGGCATTGGGGCAGGCGTTTGGAGTTCCGGTTCCTAAAAGGACAAGTTTTGTTTCCATAGTGTATATTCTCCTGTGTATTTTAATCATGAATGACTTGCCAAAAATAAATGTCTGCGTTGCAGCCGCGTAGCTTTGCTGCACGCATTCTATTCTATATCAAGCAGCATTTTCTTTACTTCGATCATGCGGTCACGCAGACTTGCGGCTTCCTCGAAGTTCAGTTCTGCAGCAGCCTGACGCATCTTCTTTTCCAGCTCCTTCGCCAGCTTCTTTAATTCTTTTTCATCCATGGACTCTGGATCTTTGGTATCAGCAGCGTGAGGATTTTCCACAGCCTTGGAAATAGCAATAAGATCGCGGACTGCTTTTTTGATAGTAGTAGGAGTGATGCCGTGTTCTTCGTTGTACTTCTGCTGGATCTTGCGGCGGCGCTCTGTCTCATCAATGGCTTTTCGCATGGAATCCGTAATGGTATCTGCATACATGATCACATGGCCCTCTGAGTTTCGGGCTGCACGTCCAATGGTCTGGATCAGGGAAGTTTCTGAACGAAGGAAACCTTCTTTATCTGCATCCAGAATGGCAACCAGTGTGATCTCCGGGATATCCAGGCCTTCACGCAGCAGGTTAATACCAACCAGGACGTCAAATACATTCAGACGCATATCACGGATGATCTGGGCCCGTTCCAGGGTATCAATATCAGAGTGGAGATATTTGACCCGGATACCTGCTTCCCGCATATAATCGGTAAGGTCTTCTGCCATTCGTTTGGTAAGAGTGGTAATAAGGACCTTATGATGAGCGGCAGTTTCTCTGTTTACTTCGGAGATCAGGTCATCGATCTGTCCTTCTACAGGCCGCACAGAGATCTCCGGGTCCAAAAGTCCGGTAGGACGGATGATCTGCTCTGCACGGAGCAGTTCATGGTCTCTTTCATAGTCAGAAGGAGTAGCAGACACAAACATCATCTGGTTGATCTTTCCCTCAAATTCCTCAAAATTTAAAGGACGGTTGTCCAGTGCAGATGGCAGGCGGAAGCCGTAGTTTACCAGAGTAGACTTACGGGAGCGGTCACCGGCGTACATTCCACGGACCTGTGGCAGTGTAATATGGGACTCGTCCACAATAATAAGGAAATCTTCAGGGAAATAGTCGATCAGTGTACAGGGCGGTTCTCCCGGCGCCAGACCTGTTAAATGCCTGGAATAGTTTTCAATACCAGAGCAAAATCCCGTTTCCCGCATCATTTCCACATCAAAATTGGTGCGCTCAGAAATACGCTGGGCTTCTAAAAGCTTGTCTTCGCTCTTAAAATAGCCCACTCGCTCTTTTAATTCCTCTAAAATGTGCTCTGTTGCCTCTAATATCTTCTCCTTGGGAACAACGTAGTGGGAAGCAGGAAAAATAGCCACATGACCTAATTGGGCTTTGATCTCGCCGGTAACGGTATCAATTTCCATAATGCGGTCTACTTCATCTCCGAAAAACTCAATCCTGTAGGCTTCACTGTCAGAGTAAGCCGGGAAAATATCCACCACATCCCCTTTAACACGGAAAGTACCACGCTTAAAATCCATATCATTTCGGTCATACTGGATCTCAATCAGCTTTTTGATCACATCATCCCGGTCTTTTTCCATACCCGGCCGCAGGGAAATCACCATGTTCTGATAATCAATGGGACTTCCCAGACCATAAATACAGGAAACAGAAGCCACGATTACTACATCCCGACGCTCAGAAAGGGCAGCAGTAGCGGAATGGCGCAGCTTGTCAATCTCGTCATTAATAGAAGAGTCTTTTTCAATGTAGGTATCCGTAGAAGGAACATAGGCTTCCGGCTGATAATAATCGTAGTAGGAGACAAAGTATTCTACGGCATTTTCTGGAAAAAATTCCTTCATTTCAGAATAAAGCTGGGCTGCCAGTGTTTTATTGTGGGCAATGATAAGAGTAGGGCGGTTTAGCTGCTCGATCACATTTGCCATGGTAAATGTCTTGCCAGAACCGGTAACACCTAAAAGAGTTTCAAACTGATTTCCCTCTTTAAAGCCCTTTACCAGTTGCTCAATGGCCTGAGGCTGGTCACCGGTGGGTTTATATTCAGATACTAATTTAAAATGATCCATGAAATGTCCTTTCTCTTTGCAGAAATTCATAGAAATTTATAAAAAGTATACCATGCATTCCTTAAAAAGTATAGATGCAATAAAGAACATTTGTTCTTATGGTGTTAACAGGCAGTGCATACATTTCTGTCCCAGGCTGGGGCAGATTTCTATTGGCGGGTAAACAATATTCTTTCCCAAACCTATATTGCATGGTAAAATGGATATATAAAGACTGGGGGAGGGAAATGAAAATGCCAAGAAAGAAAAATGATCTGAACACCATTTACATATCAGAACGTTTGCAGGAGAAGCTGCGGCCGATCTCACGGTGTGCCCTGACAACGGTAGTGGCGCCTATGGGTTATGGAAAGACAACGGCTGTAAACTGGTATCTGAATGAGCGGGTGAAAAAGGATCATGGAACAGTGATCCGCATCAGCATTTATACCAATAACCTTCCTATTTTCTGGAAAAGCGTGCAGAATGCCTTCCGGTTTGCAGGTTTTGACTTTTTTGAGGAATATGAGTGCCCTTCGGATCCGGCCAGCGGCGGTCTGTTTGCAGATGACCTTGGCCACCTTTTGGAAGGTGAGACAGATTATTATATTTTTATCGACGATTTTCATCTTCTTACAGATGCAAGGATAGGGGATTTTCTCTGTACTCTGGCCAGACGACTGCCGGAAAATGTCCACCTTATTGTAGCCAGCCGTGACCGCTTTTTATCAGGTGGAGCCGTAGTAAGCTTAGGGGGTAAGCTTCACCAGATCACAGTAGATCATCTGCGGTTAAACCATACGGAGCTTTCTGTTTATGCCCACCTTTGCGGCACCGAGTTAAGCGACCGGCAGATCGAGATCCTTCTTCACTCCAGTGAAGGCTGGTTTTCTGCCGTCTACTTAAATCTTTGCTCTTTTGCAGAGCGGGGCGAACTGCCGGATAACCATTCTGACATTTATGAAATGTTTTCCGCTGCCATGATTGATCCCCTTCCTGAGACACAGCGGGAATTTCTCATTGTAATGGGCCTTGCAGATGAATTTTCTGCAGAAATGGCGAAATTTATTACGGAAAATGAAGACACACAGCAGCTGCTGTCTGCCATGACTAGGCAGAATGCCTTTGTCAGCCGTCTCACAGATGGAGTGACCTATCGTTTTCATCACATGATGAAAGAATGCGCAGAGCGTGCTTTTGCAGCAATGGATAAAGAAAAACAGACAATTTATCTGGACCGTTATGGAAAATGGTACGAGGAAAGCAGACAGTATCTTCATGCATTAGATTCTTACAGGAAAAGCGGAAATTTTGATGCAGCTCTTGGGGTGATCCAGAAAGACGCGGGAATTCTTCTGGCATCGTTAAAGGCAGATGAGGTATTAAACTTTTTAGGCAAATGCCCAAAAGAGGCGCTGGAAGCCCATCCTTTGTCGGTTCTTGTACTGATGCGCTGCATGTTTAACTGGCGCAAGATTCCGGAAATGTTACAACTAAAGGAGTTTCTCATCCAGGCCATTGATAGACACACAGAAATATCTATGGAAGAGCGGGGAAATCTTTTAGGAGAATGTGACCTGATCACCAGCTTTTTGATGTACAATGACATTTCAAAAATGAGTCATTTCCACCGCAGTGCCAGCAGGCAGATGTCAAGACCTGCCATCAGCATCCGCAATGACGGCGGCTGGACCTTTGGTTCTCCGTCGGTGCTTATGATGTTCCACAGAGAGCCAGGGGGACTTTTAAAAGAGCAGGAAGAAATGAATGAGTGCATGCCTCATTATTACAAGATCACCAATGGTCATGGTCAGGGGGCCGAGCGGGTGATGGATGCAGAGGCATTATTTGTCCAGGGACATTTGGCAGATGCCCAAATCGCTTTAGAAGGAGCCTATGCCCAGATCGAGGAAAATGGCCAGGAATGCATGACGCTGTGCTGTGATTTTCTTTCCAGGCGATTGTCGCTGTGTATGGATATTAAGCAGAGATATTCTTTTGAACAGCGTCATATGGATCTGATGAAGCACCATAATTCCATGTGGATCAATATTTTCAACAGCACCTGTGCTTATTACTATGCGCTGACCGGCCAGGTGGAGCAGATCCCGGAGATCTTTGGGGAACACAGGCTTTCCACTGTGAATTTCCTGGCACCTGGAAGACCTATGATGGAAATGATCGAAAATCAGGTCTATTTGGCTCAGGGGGCTTATGCAAAGGTGATCGGAAAAAGGGAAGGGATTCTTGCTATGTGCCAGGGACTTCATTATGCCTTAGTTGCTCTTCATGTGCAGATCCAGACTGCAGCAGCCTATGAAAAGATGGGAAAGCACGGGGAAGCCAGAGTTATTTTAAAGCAGGCCCTTGCAGATGCTTTTAAGGATCATATCATTATGCCCTTTGTGGAGAATTTTATATATCTGGAGCCGCTTTTTGAAGGGATCATGCCGGAATTGGAAAAAGGATTTCTGGAAAAGATTATTTTATTTGGGAGAACCCATGTGCAGAGCTGTAAAAATAAGGGAAATGAAAAGACCTATCCGGCACAGTTTAAGCGCCTTACACAGCAGGAATTAAAACTGACAGAGTTCATGGCTGCCCACATGAGCAATAAGGAGATCGCAGCAAGAATGTATCTTTCTGAGGGAACAGTAAAACAGTATATCAACCAGATCTATTCCAAATTAGAGATCACAGGAGATACAAGAACCAAGCGCAAACAGCTTTTAGAACAATTTTATACTAATAACTAACCTTTAGTTAATATGTTTTTAAGAAGATCCATCGTACAGTAAATGTACGGTGGATCTTTTTCAGTTAACGGTATTGGAAGGAGGACTCATGTGGAGAGAAAGTATATTTTGGCTGTGAAGCCCTTAGAACCCTATATCCTGCAGATCGACTTTATATCAGGAAGCCGGCTGCTTTTAGATATGAAGCCCTATGTGGATAAAATACGGTTTCGCGCTCTTACAGACCCAAAGGTATGGAACAGCGCTGTGACAAACGGGATCTTTGTCCGTTTTGGAAATGTGGAATTAAGCCATGATGAGATCCTTTCCATGGCAGAGCGGGAACATTTAAACGGACAGTAACATATTTGTTACAGTTCAGCCATGACATCTTCTTGTTTCCATATTCATGAAAACAAGAAGCTTGGTGGTTCCACCATATGCTGATTTGGATGAGAAAGTGCTTATGCAAGCAAGCTTGCAACACACTCTCTCATTCAAACCAGCGCATGGCTGAACT
>CAVFER010000029.1:0-32485 GCA_963621525.1 bacterium
CAAAATACAACTTTGATACAGGAATTCAACAGACCATCCAGTGGTATCTGGACAATCAGGAATGGTGGAAAAATATTTTAAGCGGTGAGTACAGCAATTACTTCGATAAGATGTACGGAAACCGTCTGTAGGTGAAAGATAAGAAAGTAACTGTGGCTGACGGAAAATTCCGCCAGCCATTCACATGTATGATATCAGGGAAAAAGGTCAGAAATCTGACGCAAGCTAGCTTGCAGGAAGATTTTTGGCCTTTTGGCCCGCAAAAAACATGAGTAAGTAGCCATTTTTGAAAAAATACGCGGATTACGAATGTTTTTGAAGATTGCGGGAGCACATCGTGCGGAGCAATCGGATATCAGAAAGTAAGAATGAAAAGCGAGGGATCATTTATGAGAGTTCTGGTAACAGGTGTAAAAGGTCAGCTGGGACATGATGTAATGGACGAACTGGCAGCAAAGGGCATTGAAGGAATTGGCGTAGACGTAGAAGAAATGGATATTACAGATGCCGCAGCCTGCGAAAAAGTAATTACTGAGGCAAAACCGGATGCAGTGATCCACTGTGCAGCCTATACTGCTGTAGATGCCGCTGAAGACAATGTAGAACTGTGCCGCAAGGTAAATGCAGAAGGAACCAGAAACATTGCCAAAGTCTGCAAAGCTTTAGATATTAAGATGATGTACATCAGTACGGATTATGTATTTAACGGCGAAGGACTGCGCCCATGGGAGCCGGATGACCACAGAGAGCCGTTAAATGTATATGGTCTGACCAAGTACGAAGGTGAGATCGCAGTAGAGCAGAATCTGGAGAAGTTCTTTATTGTCCGTATTGCATGGGTATTTGGCGTAAACGGCAAGAACTTTATTAAGACCATGCTGCGTTTAGGCAAAGAAAGAGGTGCTGTCAGCGTCGTAAATGACCAGATCGGTTCCCCAACCTATACCTATGACCTGTCTAAGCTGTTAGTTGCCATGATCCAGACTGACAAATATGGCAGATATCATGCAACTAATGAAGGACTTTGCAGCTGGTATGACTTTGCCTGCGAGATTTTCCGTCAGGCTGGTATGTATGAAGTAAAGGTAACCCCGGTAGATTCATCAGCATTTCCTGTTAAGGCAAAGCGTCCATCCAACAGCCGCTTAAACAAGGACAAACTGACAGAAAACGGATTTGAGAAACTTCCTGCATGGCAGGACGCTTTAGGTCGTTATTTAAAGGAATTAAAAGGACAGGAAGGACTGTAAAAAAATGGGGAAATATTTTGGAACAGACGGCTTTCGCGGGGAAGCAAACGTAAACTTAACCGTTGAGCATGCCTTTAAAGTAGGTCGTTTCTTAGGCTGGTACTATGGACAGAAAAATCCTGATGAAAGGTGCCGTATCGTCATCGGAAAAGATACCAGACGCAGCAGCTACATGTTTGAGTATTCATTAGTAGCAGGCCTGACAGCTTCCGGTGCTGATGTATTTCTGCTTCATGTAACAACTACACCAAGTGTATCTTATGTAGTGCGTACAGAGGGCTTTAACTGTGGCATCATGATTTCTGCCAGCCACAACCCATATTATGATAACGGTATCAAGGTGATCAACGAAAAGGGCGAAAAGCTGGAGGAGTCTGTGATCGTAGAGATCGAGAAATACTTAGACGGCGAAATGGGCGAGATCCCGTTGGCCAAGAAAGACAAGATCGGCCGTACTGTAGACTTTGCAGCAGGCAGAAACCGTTACATCGGCTATCTGATCTCCATTGCCACCCGTTCTTTTAAGAACATGAAGGTGGCTTTAGATTGTGCAAACGGAAGCGCTTCTGCTATCGCTAAAAACGTATTTGATGCCCTTGGCGCTGAAACTCATGTGATCAGCAACGAGCCAAATGGCTTAAACATCAATACAGACTGTGGTTCCACTCACATTGAACATTTACAGAAGTTTGTAGTGGATGAGGGCTGTGACGTAGGCTTTGCTTATGACGGAGACGCTGATCGCTGTATCGCTGTAGATGAAAAAGGAAATGTAGTAGATGGAGACGGCATTATGTATGTCTGCGGTAAGTACATGAAGGAGCAGGGAAGTCTGTTCCACAATACAGTTGTTACGACGGTTATGTCAAACTTCGGTCTTTACAAGGCATTTGACAGAGAAGGCATTTCCTATGAAAAGACAGCTGTAGGTGATAAATATGTTTACGAAAATATGGTGGCTACCGGCAACTGCTTAGGCGGCGAACAATCCGGCCATATTATTTTCAGTAAGCATGCAACCACTGGTGACGGCATTCTTACTTCCCTTAAGGTAATGGAAGTGATCCTGGAGAAGAAGCAGACTCTTGCAAAACTGGCATCTGAGTATGAAGTTTACCCGCAGGTTCTTAAGAACGTAAAGGTAAAGGACAAAAAGGCAGCTCAGGATGATGAAAAAGTCCAGGCAGAAGTTGCCAAAGTAACAGAAAGCTTAGGAAGCAATGGACGTATCCTTCTTCGTCAGTCCGGAACAGAACCGGTTGTGCGTGTTATGGTAGAGGCATCTGACCTTGAAACCTGCGAAAAGTATGTTGACCAGGTGATCATGGTAATGGAAGCTCAGGGACATTGTTTATAAAACGGGCAAATACGCCTGCAGACACGGGGTTGGAATATTAACCATAACCAGAATGAATAATAAAATGGAATCTCATTGCTTGTAAGAATAAATGATATATGATATACTATAGCATATATTTTTTATCATTTGCAGCAATGAGGCTGGCATATCAGGTGTTCCGGGGACGACGCTGCTCCGGAGCACTTTTTATAGAAAGCTCATACTGCATACATCTTATAAGAAAAGGAATGATGAAACGTGGGGCTGAATCAGTAAATGTACTGCTGTTTATCGTCTGCCGTTACGGTGTGATCGAGCGACTGCCCGGAAGGGCTTGAGATTTAAAAAGACAGAGATAAACACAAGGAGGAAATAGTTATTATGTTAAATTATAAGAGATATAAAAGAGTACCTGTGGTGAATTTTCCGGAGCGCACCTGGCCGGATAAGGAGATCGAGAAAGCCCCTGTATGGTGCAGTGTTGATCTTCGTGACGGAAACCAGGCACTGGTAGAACCAATGGTGGTAGAAGAAAAGGTAGAGATGTTCAACCTTTTAGTAAAGCTGGGATTTAAGGAAATCGAGGTTGGTTTCCCGGCTGCTTCCCAGATCGAATACGATTTTCTTCGTACACTGGTTGACCGCAAGCTGATCCCAGATGATGTAGAAGTCCAGGTATTAGTACAGTGCCGTGAACACCTGATCAAGAGAACTTTTGAAGCATTACAGGGCATTAAGAAAGCCATCGTACATATTTACAATTCCACATCTACTCTTCAAAGAGATGTTGTTTTCCACAAAGATATGGATGAGATCAAGGATATCGCTATCGTAGGTACAAAGATGGTACAGAGATATGCGGCGGAATGTGATACCAAGATCCGGCTGGAGTATTCTCCGGAGAGCTTTACCGGCACAGAGTTGGATTTTGCTCTTGATATCTGTACTGCAGTTCAGGAGACCTGGGGCGCCACCAAGGAGAATCCGATCATCATCAACCTGCCATCTACGGTTGAGATGAACACTCCAAACGTATATGCAGACCAGATTGAATGGATGAACACACATTTTAAGAACAGAGAAAGTATTATTTTAAGCGTACATCCACACAACGACAGAGGTGAAGGCGTTGCAGCTACTGAATTAGCACTTCTTGCAGGAGCTGACCGTGTAGAGGGAACTCTGTTTGGAAATGGTGAGCGTACTGGCAACGTAGATGTATTAACAGTTGCTTACAACATGTTCTCCCAGGGCATTGATCCTGAGTTAAATATTGAAAATGTCCGTGAGATCGCAGAAATTTACGAGCGCTGCACCAAGATGCAGATTCCGCCAAGACATCCATATGCAGGCAAACTGGTATTTACCGCATTCTCTGGTTCCCATCAGGACGCGATTAACAAAGGTATGCAGGCATTGCATGAGAGAAACAGTCAGTACTGGGAAGTTCCATATCTGCCGATCGATCCAAGCGATATCGGAAGAGAGTACGAGCCGATTGTACGTATCAACAGCCAGTCCGGAAAGGGTGGCGTAGCTTTTGTGATGGATACTTTCTATGGTTTCAAGCTTCCAAAGGGCATGCACAAGGAGTTTGCAGACGTGATCCAGGCTATTTCCGAGAAGCAGGGTGAAGTGGCTCCGGAGCAGATCATGGAAGAGTTCAAGAAGGATTATCTGGACCGCAAAGAACCAATGCACTTCCGCAAGTGCCGTATTACCGATACAGAGACTGCAGACGGCGAGTTTGCAACACTGGTTAAGCTTACCTATACGGACCATGGTATTGAGAAGCACTTTGATGGCATTGGAAACGGACCGATCGATGCTGTTCAGAGAGGCTTAGAAGAGGCACTGGGCATCCAGATCAAGGTATTAGACTACACCGAGCATGCACTTGCATCTGGTTCCGGCGCACAGGCTGCTTCTTACATCCACTTAGTAGACCAGTCTACCGGAAAAGCAACCTACGGTGTAGGCATCAGCTCCAATATTACCAGAGCGTCTATCCGTGGTATCTTCAGTGCTGTGAACAGACTTTTCTATTAATGAAGTATGAATAAATTTAAATACCCACGTCTCGGCGTGAAATGGGAGTCAGAAAGCGCGTTGCCTTATGGCAATGCGCTTTTTGACTCCGGGATGCAGTGCCCTTTGTTGACTTAATTTTAATGGAATGCTACAATAATTTCGTTTTATAAATATTTTGTGATTTTAAAAACATATTAGAAAAATCGGAGGAAAATATTAATGGATCAATTAAAAACAGCCCGTGCCCAGGTATTATCCACCAGGGAAATGGCTCAGATTGGTTTGTTTACAGCGCTGATCGCAGCGGGGGCTTATATTAAAGTAAACATACCGGTACAGCCATTTCCCATGCATTTTACGATGCAGTTTTTATTTGTTCTTCTGGCAGGTTTTATCCTTGGAAGGCGGAGGGGGGCTATCTGCGTAGGCATATATCTGGCAGTAGGGCTTTGCGGTATCCCGGTATTTGCAGCAGGAGGCGGCCCTGCTTATCTGATTCGCCCTACTTTTGGATTTTTGCTTGGCTTTGTGTTTGCTGCCTGGATCACTGGAAAATTGTCTGAACTTCGTCCGGGAGCAGGCACAGCCTGGGATCTGTTCAGCGCATTCTGGGGAATGATGGCGTACTACCTGTCTGGAATGGTATATTTTTATGTGATCAGTAATTATGTGATCCATATGCCGGTTTCATGGAAACTGGTGGTGGTCAACTGCTTTCTGATTACAGTTGTAGAAGATTTTCTTCTTTGTGTGTTGGCGGCATTTTTAGCAAAACGGATAAAGGAGCTGGCAGGAAATATGTTCCAGAATTAAGAAATATCGAGGAAATATTTGGATGAAGAATAAGGCAGAGTATGCAGGCGGTGCTTTTTCGGATACAGAAAGAACTTTCGGCTTAAGCGGATCAGCCCTTAAGTGGATCGCCATGATCACTATGCTTATCGACCATATTGGGGCTGTGGTGATGGAATATGGTCTCTATTACCAGGGTGGGGCAGTACCTTTTTGCAAACTTCTGAATAGTGGCAGTGGTCAGTGGCTGTATGTGCTTCAGCGTTTGATGCGCATGATTGGCAGACCTTCCTTTTTGCTGTACAGTTTTCTTCTGGTAGAAGGTTTCATACATACAAGAAGCCGGAAACGCTACGCCCTGCAGATGTTTCTGTTTGCCCTCATATCTGAAGTGCCTTTTGATCTGGCCGCCAGCAACTGTTGGTTTTACCTGAGATATCAGAATGTGTTTTTTGAATTTCTCATAGGACTGGCTGTTTTATGGGGAATGGAACGGTCCAAACTTCGGGCCAAAACACCTCTTGAGGCAGAAACTGGAAAGATATTTGCAGTAGCCTTAGGCTGTATGGCGGCAGTGCTTATACAGTCCGATTATGATTGTGTCGGTATCATCATTATCGCGGCTTTTTATGAATTTCATGAAAGTAGATCCAGACGAAGTCTGGCTGCAGCAGTTCTTGGCAGTCTGGAAACACTGGAATTAAATTACGGGGTAGGAGCGCTGGCCGCAATACCTGTCTGGCTCTACAATGGAAAACGGGGAAATCAGAGATTTAAATATTTGTTTTACTGGTTTTATCCGATGCATCTGATTGCATTGGTGTTTATCCGATGCATCTGTTTGAGAATTGTTCCGCAATAGGAAAAATAGTCATAAAAACGACAATCTTGCAATGGAATCTGATTCTGGTATAATGGGAACAAGAGACTGTTTGAGGTGGAAGATTTCGTACCCGTCCACACGCCGATGGTTTGACAGGGGAAACCCGAGAGATGCAGGAGAATGGTACGCCTGCCAGACAGTTCATACAAAATGACCTAAAAGGAGCATAACATGAAAAAATACGACTATATATTAGTAGGAAGCGGCTTATATTCCGGCGTATTTGCCTGGTTTGCAAAGCAGAACGGCAAGAAGTGCCTGGTAGTGGAAAAGAGAGATCACATTGGTGGAAATGTTTACTGTGAGGAAACAGAAGGAATCCACGTACACAAATACGGTGCTCATATTTTCCATACGAGCAATAAAGAAGTGTGGCAGTTTGTAAACTCTCTGGCAGAATTTAACCGTTATACCAACAGCCCGGTTGCTAATTACAAAGGTGAAATGTATAACATGCCCTTTAACATGAACACCTTCAGCAAGATGTGGAACATTTCCACCCCAGAGCAGGCGAAGAAGATTATTGAAGAGCAGAAAAAGGAAATCACCGGTGAGCCAAAGAATCTGGAAGAGCAGGCGATCAGTCTGGTAGGCCGTGAGATCTACGAAAAGCTGGTAAAGGGCTATACAGAAAAGCAGTGGGGAAGAGACTGTACTGAGCTTCCGGCTTTTATCATTAAGAGACTGCCTGTGCGTTATACGTATGACAACAATTATTTTAATGATTTATACCAGGGAATTCCTATTGGTGGCTACAATGTGATCATCAATCGCCTGTTTGAAGGCTGCGACATTGAGACTGGCGTAGATTATCTGGAGAAGAAAGACTACTATGACAGTTTAGGGGAAAAGGTCGTGTATACAGGAACCATTGATGCTTATTATAAGTATCAGTTTGGTAAACTGGAATACCGCAGCCTGCGTTTTGAGTCTGAGATTCTGGATGAGGAGAACCATCAGGGCGTTGCTGTAGTAAATTATACAGATCGCGAGACTCCATACACCCGTATCATTGAACACAAGCATTTTGAGTTTGGAACACAGCCAAAGACGGTTATTACCAGAGAGTATCCAGTTACCTGGCAGGAAGGCATGGAGCCGTATTATCCGGTGAATGATGAAAAGAACCAGGCACTGTACCAGAAATACGCAGAATTAGCTGCAAAAGAAGAGAATGTTATTTTCGGCGGACGCTTAGGCGAATATAAATATTATGATATGGATAAAGTAATTGCTTCTGCTATGGCACGTGCCAAAGAAGTTTTTGAAGCATAAAAAGTAAGAACGGCAATAAAATATGAGAAACTTAGCTATTTATAGATTATTTCGATAAATGGCTAAGTTTTTTTGTGATTTACAATTAGTTTTTCTGAAAAAAATCTTCTTACAAAAGTGAGTATATTTTGGATTGACAGGATGCAAGTTCCTGCCGTATGAAAAAGGTGCCACCAGGTATGGAATCGGAACATGGTCCGTATCTGGTGGCACCTTTTGACCCCAACATCATGCGAATAAGATCAGTGATTTAAAATTTCGCTCAGTGCCTTCACCAGCACATCATCTTCGGTCTCATTTCGGATAGCGATCCGTAAAAACTGGCGGTCATCTCTGGAAATCTTGGAGGACAGGTCTTTGATAAACAGGTTATAGCGGGTTAAAAGAAGCTCTGTAACTTCTGTGGCGTTGACGTTTTCGCCTGTCAGTTCCACCATCAGGTAGTTTGCCTGAGATGGGAAAACGCGGACACCTGGGAGACTTCTAAGTTTTTCTGCAAAACGGGCCCGCTCTGCGCGAAGCTTGTCTAAAGCAGAGGTATAGTCTTTTCTGTATTTTTCTTCGATCTGCATATAAAATTCACCGAAGGAATTGATATTCCAGATAGCAACATCTTTTTTCAGCTGTCCAATCAGGTCTGTATCGCCGCTGGCAGCAACACCTAAGCGCAGTCCGGGGATACCGTAGGATTTGGAAATGCTTTTTACCACGATCATATGTGGATTTTCATCTAACAGTTCTTCCACCAGAAGAGTAGGTTCTGCTTCTTTTGCAAAGTCTGCGAAAGACTCATCTGCAAGGAAGCGGATGCCTTTTTCTTTTGTCCAGCGGGCCAGCTTTAACATGCCCTCACGAGAGATATAATTACCGGTTGGATTGTCTGGATTAACTAATACCAGGCAGTCGAGGTTCTTATCTTCAAAGAAATTCATCACATCATTTTCATCGTAGGAAAAATCTTCGGTCTGGGGAACGAATGCAATGACCTTTTCTTTGCCACAGCGGTTTGCATATTCTTCAAAAGCAGGACGGATTACGCCCAGATTGCCCTTTACACGTTCCATAAGGGCCTTGATCAGCTCTGCGGCGCCATTTCCTACAACGATCTGATCCTGACGGAGAGAGAAGTTTCTGGCGGCTAAGAGGGAGTTTACAGCCATTCCAGATGGATACTGTCTTGCAAGGACATCAAAATTATGCTTGATCTCATCCATCATCTTCTGCGGTGGGTAATAGCTGTTTACCAGGTAGCAGAAATCCAGCATTTTCGGATAGCGCCAGTAGCCGCCGAAACGCTTCTGGATCAGATGGGTGCGCTCTTTTTCCGGCGCAAAAATGGATTCGGCAATGTTCAGATCCTGGATATCATCGATCTCATACCAGCGCTGGTTCTCATCCAGCCGTTTTGCCTTTATGCCTGGATCATCTAAAGTTACCAGAACCTTTAATACCTGTTCATAGTATTCATTATTTCCCAGTGCTTTTGTATAAGCTTCCAGGAAAGGAACGTAGTGAGTTCTGGAAAATTCCTGGCTGAATTTATAAAGGTTTACGGTCTTATAATAATGTTCGGTATCAGAAAAACGGAACTTTTTACCTGGGATCATGGCTTCGATGTCATCTTGATCAGAGAGTACAAGACAGGTTCCGTCCATCCATGACTCATATTTGGCAGCCAGTGCAAGGCTGTCTCTTGGATCATCGGTAAGGCTGTTTAATACAGAGTCCTCAAAGATGATATCGGATTCTAAAAGAAGGGTATCTTCTTTTAACAGGTAGTTTTTTGCCAGGAAAAGAGAGTAAATATTGTTGGTGCGGTCATAGACCGGATTGTCGATAAAGACAACGGGAGTTTTGATATGCAGACTTTCAATATGTTCCCGAAGTTTTTTACCTTCATAACCGGTAACAATGACGATCCGGGACAGGTCATGTTGTTCTAACTGGCTTAAGGTGCGGTTGATCAGTGGGACCCCGTTTACCTTTACCATACATTTTGTATTATTCTGTGTCAGCTGCTTTAAGCGCTTTCCCATTCCGGCAGCCAGGATGATTGCTTGCATGCGTTTTCTCCTTATAATTTTGGTATCTTTTAAAATCTGTGTCAGGCAGATCTATTTGTATCCGCTTCCGGGCAGATAATCCGGGGATTTTCCGTCGGGTGTTTTATGACGGTTTTTCAGTACATCTTTGTAAATTTGAATGCGGTAGCGGCGCATTTCTTTCTGGTTTCCAAACAGAAGGCCGATGGTATCTAAGAAAATGTGGGCCTTATGGTTCAGCCAGATATATGCCATATACAGATGTGGATTTTTGGAATAAGTCTTTCCTATGTCAATGGCATTGCGGAAACCATAGTAATTTTTCCAGCTGATGACGGGAGCAGAACCTGCAGGTGCTGTTTTATGGTTTAAAACAGCAGTGGTCACATTTAAGATACGTGACTGATTATGGAAACGCAGACAGTATTCTGTATCATCAAACCAGATGAAATAGTCTGTTTTTGGAAGGCCGATCTTTCGTACCATGTCAGCGTTTACCAACAGGCCGCAAAATGTGCTGATATCGTACTCAAAAGACGCTTTGGCATATTCTTCTTCTGGGACCGGTTTATAAAGCATCAGCCTTGGACACTGGATGAAACGTCTGTGGGTGGTATCAATGGCTCCGGCTGTAGTTACGGTACCGGAATAAGCCAGATAGTTTGTCTTTGAAATGGCTTTTTGAAGCTGTTCTATATAGTCGACTGCGATCATGGCATCATCATCAATGATCAGGATCCAGTCGCAGTCCGTTTTTTCCAGGTCTTCCAGTCCCTTTGCAAAGCCGCCTGCTCCGCCGATATTTTCCGGAAGATGGAGAATGTGAAGCTTTGGTCTGTTTTCGCCAGAGGAAGCTGCCTGGATCCTAGCAGCCAGCTGGTCCAGGTATTCTGAAGTACCGTCTGTACTATGGTTGTCTACAATGCAGATATAGGAAAAGGGAACGGTCTGGGACAGAACCTGTTTTACGCATTCTTTTAATAATTCCAGTCGGTTGTAAGTAACGATGGTAACTGCGAATTTCACGATAAGCTCCTTTCGCACCGTGTTTAAGGTGTGTGCTCTTTCTTGCACGTTCACTACAGTATAGCATAAGCAATTTAGATGGAAAAGTCAATTCGACTGAATTTCAAAAGAGGTGCAGAGGAATTCTATACCCAAAATCTTTGTTCCGACTCACCTTCGTATGATCTGTGCATATTCGGCTCTCAGTTTTTCCAGATAATGGCTGGAGGTAAGGCTGTTTTTGCTTGCCTGCATTAAATTCAAAATAATCAGATCAAGAACTAATAAAGGGACGGTCATAGAATGATATTCATTTGGTTCGCCGCGGTAGCAGTAAAAAGTTAGTCGGGATGGCATTTCTTCCTGTGTTGCAAAAAGGTCTGTAAAAAGGATAACCGGGCAGTTTATCTTGTTACAGTGATCTAAAAGAATCCGCGTTTCACCCAAAAGACGCGAGAAACTGAAAAGAAGGACCAGATCATTATCAGTAATATTGACCATATATTCATAAATGGCAGATCCGCCTTCTAACAGAACAGGCTGGATTCCCAATCGTCTTGCACGATAACAAAAAATGGATGCCAGTCCGCAGGAAGCATCCGGGGCATAAATATAAACGTGCTGCGCCTGCAGTAAAAGGTCTGCTGCACGGGCTGGCAGCGTTGGATCCATACGATCCAGAGTTTTTGCTGTATTATTTCCAAAGTGCATTTTCAGGTCCTCTGTAAGGGAAGTGGTTTCCTCAAAACGCTTTAGTGCAGAAGTAAGGCGAGAGCTGGGAGTAGCAGTATCCTGGATCCGCTGCTTTATTTTCAGTTCTTTTAAATTCTGAAATCCTATTTTTTTCCAAAATCTTGAAACAGTGGCAGGACTGATGTCTGTGTGTGAAGAAAGTTCTTCTGAGGTGAGATACTGAAGCTGTTCTTCGTTTCGCAGAAGATACTGTATCAGTTTATGGTCCGATTTTGAAAATGTCTCTTTATATTGTTCATATAATTCCTGAAGCATCTGAGAATACAACTCCTTTTTATGATCTGAATGATTGAAAATGCTCAGCTATGTGAGTCATTTTATCATTTAGCGGTCATAAATGCAAACAAAATTTCATAATTAAAATAAATGAAAAATATTACTCATACTTTACATTTTCCTGCTTTTGAATTTTACATTCCAGACCGTATAATGCAAACAGTTCAACAGGAAAGGGGCATGGATATGAAACAGATATTTGTTTCATCGACTCTGCTTTGGAATGCCGGGCTGGAAGAAATGTTTTGGCGGGTATATGACAATGGATTTGATGGGATCGAACTTTGGGCGCAGCAGTTTTTTGCAAGAGGATATGACACACAGCAGTATCTGCGTCTTCAGGCATTATACCCTTTAAGAACCTGTGTACACAGCTGCAGCTGGGATCTGAATCTGGCTTCCATGAATCAGGGAATCCGGGAAATGTCCATAAAACAGGTGGAAGCATCTATGAGGCTGGCAGCAGAGTTAGAAGCAATGGAACTGACGGTCCATCCGGGGCATATGACACTTCCAGGCCGGAGAGAAGAGAGCATGACACTTCTTCAGGACTCGTTGGAGCAGATCGGAAGGCTTTCAGACCGGATCGGAGTAGATGTTTCTTTAGAGATCATGGAAAAGATTCCAAAAGAATTTGTAACAGATGCGCAGAGTATGGAAGAAGCAGCGGGAAGCAGAAAAAACCAGTTTTTTTATACTCTGGATATAGCACATTGTGACAGCGAAGAAGAACCATTTCACATATTAGACCAGCTGAAACGGATCTCCAAGATCCATATCAGTAACCGAAAAGGAAAATGTTACCATACTCCTTTAGGAAATGGCGATTTTCCATTTAAAGAAATGCTTCCCAAACTTTTAGCATATGGACTCCCTCTGGTAACAGAAGGCTATGATGACAGCAGGGATTTTCATACATTTACAGAAAATACAGCTTTTTTAAAAACAAACGGAGGACTTTAAAAATGAAAAAGAAAATGGCATTGATCTTAACAACAGCAGCAGTTATGGGACTTGCAGGATGCAGCGGACAGGCTGGTAAAACAGAAACCACAGCAGCACCTGCAGGGACCGCAGCAGAATCGGCTGCACAGGCAAAGGCAGAGACCACAGAAGCTTCCACAGAGGCAGAAAAGAAATCTGTTTCCGGAAAGATTACATTATATACTTCTCAGCCGGAAGAAGATGCGCAGAAGCTGATTGACGGCTTTAATAAGGAGTGCCCGGATGTAACAGTAGATGTATTCCGTTCCGGAACAGAAGAAGTAGTCAGCAAGGTTTTAGCAGAGCAGACAGCAGGTGCTGTTCAGGCAGATGTGCTTTTAGTAGCAGACAGTGTTACATTTGAAACCTTAAAAGAGCAGGATATGCTTTTAGCTTATGAGTCACCAGAATTAAAAGGCATTCCGGAAGAATACATTGATAAAGATCATATGTATACGGGAACAAAGGTGATCACAACCGGTATTGTATACAACACAGATCTGGTAAAAGATGCACCAAAGGGATTTGCAGATCTTACCGGGGAAGCATTTAAGGATGCAGTGATCATGCCAAGCCCATTGTATTCCGGTGCAGCAGCTTACAATCTGGGGGTACTCAGCCGCAATGATACATTAGGCTGGGATTTCTTCCAGGGATTAAAGGATAACGGGATTACAGTAGATAAAGGAAACGGAGCGATACAGAAGGCAGTAGTAGCCGGAGAAAAATCCTGCGGTATCCTGGTAGATTACATGGCAAACCGTTCTAAAAATGATGGTGCTCCGGTAGAGTTTGTTTATCCAGAAGAAGGTTCACCGGCTATTACCGAACCAATCGGCGTATTAAAGGATTCTAAAAATCAGGAAGCAGCAGAAGCATTTGTAGATTACGTCCTTTCTGATGAAGGTCAGGAACTGGCGGCTTCTATTGGCTATACACCTGTAAAAGAGGGCATAGCAGCACCAGAAGGATTAAAGTCCATTGATCAGATCAAGACTATCAGTGCTGATACAAAAGAACTTTACAGCAGCCGTGAAGCAGATAAAGAGAGATTTTCAGAGATCTTCCAGTAACAGGCGGGTATGCAGGCAGAAAGGGGCAGTATTGTTATGAAACATAAAAAAGTCTTAGGCAGTACAGGTCTGCTGCTGTTTTACCTGGGAGTATTCCTGGTATTTATAGCACCGATAGTCCGTCTGCTGTGTATGAGCCTGAAAGGAAGTGGCGGTTACGGACTTTCTAATTATCAGTTCCTTTTACAGGAAAAAAGGACCAGAGAAGCAATCTTTAATACGATCCTGCTCGCGGCTTCCTCTACCATGATCGCTATTGTGGCGGGAAGCGGACTGGCTCTGGCAGCAGCTTACACCAATATAAAAAGAAAAAGACTTTTAGAATTACTGGTGCTGCTTCCTTTCATTATCCCCTCGTATATTATTACTCTATCCTGGAGTGGATTTTTAAGTAAAAAAGGGATCGTAAATCAGATCCTTGGAGCCGTGGGAATTGGTCCTGTGAATATTTATTCCATTGGCGGTATTTTACTGGTGATCGGTATCTGTAATATCCCTATTGTATACATGAGTGTGATCCATATGCTGCGCCGTATTCCAAGAGACCTGGAATGGGCTTCGAGAGCCTGCGGATTTGGTCTTTCTTATACACTGATCCATGTGGATCTGGTGCAGGTTCTTCCAGGTATTATTGCAGGCGGGCTTCTGGCATTTTTATCAGCCATTGATAACTTTTCTGTACCGGCATTTTTGGGGATCTCTTCTGGAATCCCGGTGCTCAGTACTTATATTTATGAAAAAGCAATTGGATTTGGACCAGACGCTTTTCCTCTGGCAGCAGCTCTTTCCGTTCTTTTATCTGTGATTGCAGTAGGCGGTACATTGATAGAAACAGCATTAGTGGGAAAAAATGGAAAATCGGAAAGCATTAAAGAAGATTATTCAGTACGTATTGAGCTGGAAGGACCAAAACGGAGGCTATTAGAATGGGGGCTGTTAGGAACATTAGGTGTATTAAATCTGGTTCCCATTCTGGTAATGATAAAAAGTGCATTTTTAAAAACATATGGCCTGAAAATGACATTGAATAATCTGTCCCTTAAAAATTTTGCTTTTGTATTTACAAACAGAGGTGTTCTTGCCGCTGTCAGGAACAGTATCCTTCTGGCACTTGTGACCTGTGGAGTCTGTATTGTTGTGGGAACTGCAGCAGCCTATATGAAAGTACGAAGAAACAGTAAAGGGGCTGTGGCCATGGAAAAATGTGCTTCTCTGACCTACGCCATTCCGGGTATCGTTCTTTCGCTGGCAATGATCTTTCACTGGGTAGAGCCGCTTCCCGGGATCCGTCCGGGAGTATACGGAACCATATGGATCCTGGTGATCGCTTATATAACCAGATATCTGATCCTTCAGATTAAAGAAAGCACCACAGCTCTTATGTCTGTGAACCCGGAGTTAGAAGAGGCAGTACGTGCCTGTGGCAGAGGCAAAAGAGCTCTTTGGCAGCAGGTATTGATTCCTATGCTGGTGCGCCCTATTTTGTCAGGATCTTTTTTGATCTTTGTATCATCTCTTACGGAACTTACTTTGTCATCTATGCTTGCCAGTGCAGGCACTAAGACCATAGGACTTACTATTTTTAATTTCCAGCAGTCAGGAGATTATAATCTGTCAGCCGCTATGTCAGCTGTGATCGTTGTAATGGTTCTTACAGGTTACTGCCTGGTGGCTTTAAAACCGGCAGAAAAAAAGAAGAGAGGAAAAGAACATGAGTCTTTATTTAGAGCATATAACCCAGAGGTTCGGGCAAACACTGGCGCTTAATGATATAGATCTGGAAATACGAAATGGGGAGTTCCTGGCTGTTTTAGGGCCTTCCGGCTGTGGAAAGACCACTCTTTTACGGGCGATCGGCGGATTTGCGAAGCCTACAGAGGGAAAGATCAGGATGGATGATGTGACCTATTCAGGAGATGGAAAGATGGTTCCGGTAGAGCAGCGTGATCTGGGAATGGTATTTCAGTCCTTTGCTTTGTGGCCCAATATGACAGTACGCCAGCATGTAGAGTTTCCTATGAGGAGCCCACGGCAGAAACACCTGACAGAGGCCCGCAAAAAAGAAGCCGTAGATGCAGCCATTGAAAATATGGGATTAAAACCTTATGAATCAAGGTATCCGGGAGAACTTTCCGGCGGACAACGGCAGAGAGTTTCTCTTGCAAGAGCAATTGTAGGAAAGCCATCTATTCTTTTAATGGATGAGCCCTTAAGTGCCTTGGATGCAGAATTAAAGATCAGTATGCGCCGGGTGATCCAGGATGTGCACCGTATGACCGGGGCAACGATCATTTATGTGACCCATGACCAGAGCGAGGCTCTTGCTATGGCAGATCGCATCCTCATTATGAAAAATGGAAAAATAGAACAGATAGGAACTCCTGAAGAAATCTACCGGCATCCGCAGACGGAATTTGCAGCCAGCTTTGTAAGCAAATGCAATTTTGTCAGAGGACAATGGAATGATCCTTACTTTAAGGTAATGGATCAGCCGCTTATATACAATGGGTCAGAAGTGGCATCGGCTTTTAAAAATCACGGATTGTTTCCTGTACGTCCGGAGCAGTTTCGCATTGTAAAAGAAGGAGATGGAATTCCGGCAGTTGTGACCAACAGGCAGTACAGCGGAAGGGAGATCCATTATTCCTTAAAATGTGGAGAAGATATATTTACAGTATACGCAGAAAGCAGAGAACAGTATGAACCGGGAGAACAGGTGAAGCTGGTTTACCAGGCATCATAAGAAAAGAGGAATAAAAAATGAAGCTGTTATTTGACCTTCACACACATACGGTGGCCAGTGGGCATGCATTCAGTACATTAAAAGAAAATATAGAAGAGGCTGCGGCCAAAGGCTTAAAAGCTATGGGAACTTCTGATCATTACAGTGCAATGCCGGGAACTGCCCAGCCTATTTATTTTACTAATTTTAAGGCAGTAAAAGAGAAAATAATGGGGATCCGTGTTTTTACCGGCATGGAAGCCAATATCATAGATCTGGAAGGAAAACTGGACGCAGAAGAAGATGTTTTAAGAAAAATGGACTATGTGATCGCCAGTCTTCATGTTCCTTGTGTAAAAGCAGGAACCAGAGAGGAAAATACCAATGCATTGATCGGGGCTATGAAGAATCCTTATGTAAAGATCATAGGACATCCGGATGATGACCGTTTTCCTCTGGATTACGAAAAACTGGTAAAAGCGGCAGCAAAAGAAAAAGTGGCGTTAGAAGTAAATAACAGCTCCTTTTCTCCACGTACCGGCAGACTGAATGCAGATAAAAATCTTCCGGTCATGCTGTCTTTCTGTAAAAAATATAAGGTGCCGGTGATCGTAGACAGTGATGCTCACATATTTTACGATATAGGAAACCTGGACCGGGCAAAGGAAATGTTAGAGGCCTGCGAATTTCCGAAAAAGCTGATCCTGAATACGAAATTAAAGGGTCTTTCTTATGTGCTGAATCTGGAACGGGAAGAAACAAGAGAGAAATATGATCATATGATGGAAGACTGAAATGCTGTAAACAGGTCTATCTGAAAAATCCGTAATAATGCCGGTGTTGGCATTGTTGCGGATTTTTGCCTTGCTTAAAAATGTTTCCATGGGTATAATGAGCCAAGAGACAAAAAGATTTTAAGAGAACATAAACGTAAAATGGAGTATAGAGAAAATCTTATGGCAAAAGCACCCAGTGTTCGGAAAAACTATATTTACAACTTAATTTATCAGGTAATGACACTGCTCACTCCCTTTATTACAACTCCTTATATTTCACGTATTCTGGGAGCAGATGGAACGGGAGTACAAAGCTATACCAATTCCGTAGTCCAGTATTTTGCCATATTAGCGGCGCTGGGAACGGCTTCTTATGGGCAGAGGGAGATTGCAAGACACAGAGATGAGATAAAGATGCGCAGCCGGCTTTTCTGGGAGATCGAGATGCTTTGTATGGCAACCACAGCAGCATGTCTTATCGTATGGCTGCTTGTAATTGGTTTTGCAAAGGAATACCGGTCATATTATGTGGTATTGACGATGACACTGACAGCAGTTGCTTTTGATATTTCCTGGTTTTTTGGGGGCTTAGAGCAGTATTCCCTAATCGTTTTGCGAAATACGGCAGTGAAGCTTGCAGGCATTGCCATGCTGTTTTTATTTATACGGGAAAAAGGAGATCTTCTGTTGTATGTGGCGCTGACTGCGGCAACAGGGCTTCTGGGAAATATGTCTATGTGGGGATATTTAAAGGGACAGGTGGAAACGCCGGTTTTAAAGGAACTGCATCCGTTACGCCATTTAAAAGAGACTCTGGTGTACTTTATCCCCACCATCGCTACTTCCGTCTACACTATTTTGGATAAGACCATGCTTGGCTGGTTTTCCGGGGAAAATAAAGCACAGAACGGTTATTATGAATATGCCACCGGTTTTGTGAATATGGCGAAAATACTGATCATGTCTTTTAATGCAGTTATGTCTGCCCGCATGTCCTACTTATTTGGAAATGGACGGTTGGAGGAAATCCATAAGCGTATCCGGGAATCCCTGGATTTTGTATTATTAATGGCAATGCCTATTATGCTGGGATTAGCTGGGATTGCAGCTCAGTTTATTCCATGGTTTTTGGGAGATGGGTATCTGCCGGTCACACTTTTGATGTACGTATGCAGTCCGCTGGTGCTGGTGGTAGGCTTAAGTGACTGCATCGGCAGCCAGATATTAACTCCTGGGGGAAAACGGGCCCAGAGTGGAAAAGTGATCGTAGCAGGCGCCATGATCAATGCCTGTTTAAATTTACTTCTGATCCCTCATTTTGCAGCACTGGGAGCCGCTGCTGCGTCAGTAGCAGCAGAATGCTTTATCACATCCCTTTATCTGTGGCTGGGGAGAGATTTTATAAAGCTGAAAATGCTGGTACTCTATGGCTGGAGGCGTCTGATAGCGGCTGCCATTATGTTGGGAGCTGTGGTATGGACGGGGCGATTTTTAGAACAGGTTCGTGGTTTGGGACCTATCACCACTTTTATTCAGATCGGTACAGGCGCAGTGGTGTATTTCCTGGTGCTTCTGGCAATGCGTGATCCATTCCTGTATCAGTATTTAGGGAAAATATACAAGCGTCTGACGGGACAGCCATAAAAAGATGGTAGGAATGCCATGTTATGTGAGATAAAAACGGTTTGGAAGGATTGATTATTGGAACATGCTGAGAGAAAAGCCGGAATTTTATAAAGAGGAAATACGCTGCGGATACACGGTAGATGAAAAAACGAAGCGTGTATGGGCGGTGCAGCTGGAAATGTTAGATGAAGTGGAGCGCATCTGCAAAGCCAATGGGCTTAAATATTTTGCGGACAGCGGAACCCTGATCGGAGCCATCCGCCATGAAGGGTATATTCCCTGGGATGACGATATTGACCTGGTGATGCTGCGGGAAGATTATGATAAATTTGTGCAGATCGCCCCGGCGTGGCTGAAAGAAGATCTGGTGCTCCAGACTGTGTATACAGAGAAAAACTACCTTCGCGGTCATGCCCAGATCCGAAACAGCCAGACCTGCGGCTGCAACGAAGAAGACAAGAAGGCGGGATATAACTGTGGCATTTTCATTGACATTTTCCCGTTGGACGGTATGCCAAAAACGGAAAAAGAAAGAAAAAGCTGGGCAAAGAAGATCGAACTTTACTGGACTGTGCTTTATACCTGGTACCGGTTTGATTATTATGAAAATGCAACCGTTTTCGGAAAGGTACTTCATGGCATTGGAACCATTCTCCACGTTCCTATGAGAAAAGCGTACAAAGGTTATGAAAAGCTGTGTACTCGATTTAAGGGAAAAGACACCGAATATGTGTGCGATACCGTATTTATCCGCTATCTGGAAAAAAATACCTGGAAACGGGAGTGGTTTAAAGAGACCGTTTATATGCCCTTTGAAAACCGTAAGATACCCGTTCCCGTAGGCTATGACGGCAGACTTACCGCCGAATACGGAGATTACATGAAACCGGCCAAAGCGCCGACGATGCATGGCGGACTGATCCTGGATCCGGATGTGCCGTATACGGAGTATCTGAAAGAAAAATAAAGCTTTATATTGTAAACATTAAAAACGCGTCGAAACCGGCGCATTTTTGTATGTTATGCTGTTGAGGAGCAGTAATTATGTGAAAAATATATTGTGTGCAACAAAAATAAGTGCTAAAATAAATAATGGATAAAATATTATCTATTTTATGTATAAAAGTAGTATTTTGGATAAAATATTAGTAGTAAAATAAATGGAGCGTCTATGGAACAGCTTATATGGGAAACAGCAGAAGAACTGGATCAGAAGCTTGCGCAGAGAGTACGTAATATCAGAAAACGCCGCCTGATCTCCCAGGAAAAATTAGCTTCTTTAAGCGGCGTAAGCTATGGTTCGATCAAGAGATTTGAAGCGACAGGACAAATCTCGCTGATATCTTTGACGAAGATTGCAATGGCGTTGGATATAGCAGATGAACTGAGAAATATTTTTACGCAGGTACCATACAGAGATATCCAGGGGGTTATAAATGAAAGAAAATAATAAGCTCCAGGTATATTACGAGGAAAGGCGTGTGGGCACACTGGCGCTGACAGCGGATCATAAGGCAGCATTTCAATATGATGAAAAGGAAGATAAATGGCATTTAAGTCCTGCGTATGATCTTACCTACAGCAATACCTATTATGGAGAGCATACAACTATGGTTGACGGAAATGGAAGAAATCCGGGAAAAAAAGAACTTCTGGCAGTTGGAATTGCGGCAGGCATGAAAAAGGGAAGCTGCGAAAAGATCATAGATGAAATACAGGCATATGTGAAACAGATGCTGGGGAAATATTTGGAAAGATGTTAGTAAAATAATGGAGGTAGTTATGAAAATCGAACACATTGCCCTTTATGTAAATGACCTGGAAGGAGCCAGGAAATTCTTTATGAAATATCTGGGTGCACAGTCAAATGGTGGATATCATAATCCGAGAACCAATTTCCGCTCGTATTTTCTTTCCTTTGATGATGGTGCAAGGCTTGAGATCATGAATAAACCGGAAATGCCGGATCTGTCAAAAGACCTGTCACGTACCGGCTATGCACATATCGCTTTTAGTGTGGGAAGTAAGGAAAATGTAGATGCTTTGACTGCTCAGTTAAAAGCTGACGGATATGAAGTTGTCAGTGGGCCGCGGACCACAGGAGATGGTTACTATGAAAGCTGCATTATTGCGATCGAAGGCAATCAGATTGAAATTACGGTCTAAAATAGATAATAGGATCAGGTGGTAAAATATGATAAGGAAAGCAAAAATAACAGACATTATAGCTATTGCGGATACTTATACAGCACTTTTGAAACATGAACAGCAATATGGCAGCAATTCAAACTGGAAGCTGGACGTGTATCCTACTATTGCTGTGCCAGAAGCAAAAGTTCCCACTGGAACCATGTATGTTCTGGAAGAAAATGGAGAGGTATGTGCCAGCATGGTGCTAAATCATGATCAGGCAGAGGAATATGCAGAGATTGAATGGCAGTACCCCGGAGAGAAAGATCGTGTACTGGTCATTCATACACTGTGTATCCCGCCGCAAAAAGCAGGCCGCGGATATGGACGGCAGATGGTGGAATTTGCGAAAAATTATGGAGCAGAAGCGGGCTGTACGACTCTCCGCATTGATACATATGCCCACAACGAACCCGCCAAGAGGCTGTATCTAAACTGCGGCTTTCGCATTGCGGGATATGGACGGATCTTACTGCAGGGCTTAATTGAAGAAGAACAGGTTTATCTGGAATGTGAGTTTTTTCCAAAATTCCTTTGCTAAACACGGCATCGAAGTGGTAACACCTAACGCAGAGGAAAAAACTACATTGGGACGAAAAGCAAAACAGAACTGGAATTTGGCAAAGTGCTTCCAGAGACGCAGCAGGCGTTCAAAGAGATTGCAAAGCGCATCATCAAAGAGAAACAGGTGCAGGCCATAGTACTGGGCTGTACGGAGCTGCCACTGATTTTTAAAGGTGTGGAACTGCCAGTGCCGTACATTGATGTGATGCAGGTACACATTAACACGCTTGTTGACTTGATTTTGTCAGAATAATATTTTGGGAGAAGTGAAGTTGATAAATCGGCAAGTCTACTCAACTGGTTCTGAATGATAATGTTTCTTCCGGCGAGCCTTTGTATATTCGTTTAAGACGTGAAAACACAGGGAGATCTCCTGGTCGGAACAGGTCTCTTTCAGAAGTTTTAAAGTTTCTCCAAATACAATAGTATCATAATCCAGGTGTTTTGCATTTAATTCCTGGCCAAGAGGTGTCGCATAGTACAGCTGCTTTTTTCTGCTGTCCGGCGCCTCTTTTTTTAAAATAAGTTTCTTATCTTCCATTTTCTTCATCATCTGTGAAATGGCTGCTTTTGTCTTATCAAAATCCTGTGAGAGTTCTGTAACCGTTTTTCCTGGATGATCAATGATATATTCCAGCATGTGGACTTCTACAGGTGTGTATTCGGTTCCTGTGCCGTAGTCGATAGGTATATTGGAAGCCATATAAAGCATAGAAGCCTGATGCATGATATCTGCCATTTGGGCTGTCGTGTAAGAAGCCATAAAATTCTCCTTTTTCTCTTTATGTAAATAAGCTTAACAACCAGTATACCAGACCTGTTCTTGAAAATCTAGCTAAAAATCCTAAATAAAATTTGTGAAAAATATATAAATAATTTTAAAAACACAAAAAAGAATTGACAATGACTGCAAAACGAGTTAATGTTCTTAACATGAAGTTAAGCAGCTTAACAAGATGAAAATTAATTGCAGGAGGTAATTTTTATGGGTGTGGAACGGCAGGAAAGTAAGCTGATCCGTAATCTTGGTTTTTGGGATCTGATGGCCATCGCAGTAGGTCAGATCATTGGTGCAGGTATTATGTCTTCAACCGGTGTAGCGATTGGTATGACAGGAACGGGTGTGGTGCTGGCATTTCTCATTTCACCGTTTTTAACGATCATTAGTATTTTCCCGGTAGCAATCCTTAGTTCAGCAGTTCCTACAACAGGCGGACCTTACAGATATTGCAGCCGTCTGGCAGGAAAAAGTGCAGGAATGATCTATCTGCTTTTGCATGTTACATCTTACAGTATAGCAGTTTCTCAGTATGCGCTAAGCTTCGGTGCATATTTATCCAGTATTGTACCAGCTATTAACCAGCATGTGGCAGCAATGGTGATCTTAACATTATTCTATGCCATGAACCTGGTAGGTACAAAGTCAGCGGCTTTACTGAATAAGATCATGAGTTTTGCTCTGTTTGGTGGATTGGGACTGTTTATTGTATTTGGACTTCCGAAGGTAGATCCTGGTTATATCTTTAATACACAGAATCTGTTCTTAAATGGTCCGATGATGTTTGTCTCTACACTGGCACTTCTTAGTTCAGCAACTGCAGGTGCACAGTTTATTGCAGAGCTGGGCGGAGAAGCAAAGGATGCGGGGCGCACCATTCCGAAAGTTATGGTGATCTCCACATTTGGTGTAGGCGTATTTTATGTATTGATCGCTTTGGTAGCGGCAGGCGTACTTCCGATCGCTCAGGTGGCAAATCAGCCCCTTACACTGGTAGCGCAGGCAACCATGCCGGCGGTTGCAATGTATTTGTTTGTAATTGGCGCAGCTTTAGGCGCAACTGCAACAACACTGAATTCCACTCTTTCATGGATCACAAAACCACTTTTAGTTGCATGTGATGATGATATGCTGCCACGCAGTTTGGGAACAGTAAGTAAAAATGGTGTGCCATACAAGCTGCTTACATTTTTCTATATTGTAGGTATGATCCCGCTGCTCTTACGCGTGAATATTTCCGTTATCACAAAATTTACAACAGCCAACTCTTTACTGGCAAAATTAATGGTATGCGGAGCACTGTTGATCTTATCTAACCGGTACGGTGATATCCTGAAGAAATCTACCATGAAGGTGTCACCGGCACTTGCAAGGACCTTATCTGTTGTAGGCATTGTGATTCTTTGCGTATTGTCTTATTCACTGTTTGCAAATCTCTCTCTATTAGTAGTTGGTTTCCTTGCGGTACTGGCTGTAGTCAGTGTTTTATATGCAAAACTGGTACGTAAAGAAGTAGTGATCGAAAATGATCTGATCCAGAGATGATCATAAAAAGATAAATAGATAAAAAGAAGGGAATTCTCTATGAAGTTTACATTAGTGGGAAGTCATTTGTGCCCTAATACGTTATATTCTGTTGTGAAATGCAAAGAAGCAGGCGTTGCATTTTCATTTGCAGACCTGTCAGCCAGTCTGGCGGATCTGAAGACATTTCTGGCTCTTCATGAACATGATGAAATATATGCTTCTTTTCGTGAGCAGTCTGGAAAAGATGAATACAGAGAGTCAGGAAAGATCGGCCTTCCGTGCTTTGTATTTGAAGATGGAACAAAAACACTGGATCTGGAAGCAGCAATCCAGAAAGCGAAAATGTAAAGGAGATAATGAAAATGAATTATAATTTTACAACAATCGGAAAACGTTATAACACGGGTTCTAAGAAATGGAATGAAGTTGCAGCAAATGGTGTAAAACCAGAAGAGGACATTATTCCTTTTTCTGTTGCAGATATGGAATTTGAAACAGCTCCTGAGATCGTAGATGCTTTAAAATATGAGGTTGAAAATTTTGTTCTTGGATATGCAAATCCTACGGATGAATATTTAAGCACTGTATGCCGTTGGATGAAAGAACATCACGGCTGGGAAGCAAAGCCGGAATGGATCCTACCGGAGCACGGAGTTGTAGATGCTTTCTTCCACTGTGTAAAATTTTTTACAGAGCCTGGGGATGGCGTACTTTTAATGACTCCGGTCTATTATCCAATGTATCATGCGGTGCTGGACAATGGACGTAAACTGGTGGACAATCCATTAAAACGCTGCAAAGACCATTATGAGATCGATTTTGAAGATTTAGAGGAAAAAGCAGCACAGGAAAATACAAAGATGTTGATCCTTTGCAGCCCACAGAATCCATGTGGACGTGTGTGGACCCGTGAAGAGCTGGAGAAAATTTCCAAAATCTGCCTGAAACATAAGGTACTGGTGATCTCTGATGAGATCCACGCAGATCTGGTAATGCCTGGACATAAGCATATTGTATATGCTTCCCTCAGTGAAGAGGCAGAACAGAATTGTATTGTATGTACAGCGCCAAGTAAAACGTTTAATCTTGCCGGACTTCAGACCTCCAATATTTTTGTGCCAAATAAAGAGTTAAGAGAACATTATCTGAGATGCTTAAAGCAGACAAATCTAAATCCGAAATGCAATATTTTAGGATATAGGGCCTGCGAAGCGGCTTATAAAAACGGTGGAGACTGGCTGGCACAGTGCATTGATGTGATCGATACAAACCGCAAACTGGTAACAGAATTTTTAGCAAAAGAATTTCCGCGAATCCAGGTGATCAATCTGGAAGCAACTTATCTGCTCTGGATGGACTGGCGCGGTCTGGGTCTGGACTATAAAGAGTTGGAACGTATCAATCATGAAGAAGCAAGATTATTCTTTGATGAAGGTTATGTTTTTGGAGAGCAGGGAGAAGGCTTTGAACGCTGGAACCTGGCTTGCCCTACAAGATATATTGAAGAAGCACTGGAACGTATGAAAAAGGCATATTCAAAGTATGTAAAATAATCACGTAAAAAATACCTCCCGATCCAGATGATAGAAAAGTCATCTGCCTCAGGAGGTATTTTTAAAATTTTTTTAATTTACTGTAATCCGTTCTCCGGTACATTTGCATCGGTAGGATCATAGGTTTGTGTATCCGGGATCATGGTTTTGATGACCGGGCGGTCAAATGGACCTGGGATCGGGGATTCGTATACGGTTACGGAAGTTCCGATAGCGCAGTGCTCGTAGATCCAGCGGGAATCTGCAGTAGTCAGACGGATGCAGCCGTGGGACTTGGTAGCGCCTAAGTAGTTGTAGGTAAATGCTTTTAAGGTATACGGATCTGCTTTCTCGTAGATAACAGAGTGCATCAGGATCGGGATACCTGCATCCAGGCGGGTCAGATACTGGCAGTACTCGTCAGTATTCATAAGTCTCCAGCGGTATTTCTCAGGAGTCTTGTGTTCACCTAATGGTGTGTCATCGCCGGTAGAACACAGGAAGGACTTATATGGGATGATGTATCCGTTGTCGCCATCCTGAATATAAATGGTCAGGCAGTTCATCTGCTTATTGATCTTGATCTTGAATGGTCCCTGAGAATTTAAGTAAGGTTCTAAGTCGGTTACCAGTTTGCCGTCGGCTTCAAAATAGTACTTATATCCATCTATGTACTGCCACCCGGTTACAATGGCATTGTCAACTACATAATAACGGTCTCTGTCATTCCATACCCAGCCGGTAAAGTTGTCGCCGGTACCGTTGCTGAATACAGGAGTACCGTTTACAAACTGGATACCGTCAGGAGCGGCAGATACTAATGGATGGTCCATTTGGTAAGCAGCACCTTCTGTGCCTTTGCCCCACATGGAAAACCGCATGCCGGTGATAATGCGTCCGCAGGCCATAGCACCATTGGTACCTCCGTTTTTCGACCAGTCGCATTCGGTTCCGTCAGAAAGGTTGGAACGATAATAAACATCAAAACGATCACCGAAAATACCGTTTAAACGTACCTGTACTGCTTCAATCGGGTTACCGGCTGCCCAGTCGGTATGTCCGCCGTTCATAGCCCAGTTGCTCCAGCCGCGTACGCTGCTGTAGGTGCGGTAAAGAACATCGCCGGGAAGATTGTTAGCATAGATACACATGCTTAAAAATCCGGCATCGCCTACAGAGAGAACAGAGTCATCTCGGACTGCATCGCTCCACACCTGATCAGAGGCACGAAGGAGCTGCACCTGCAAAAATGCCTGGTTGGTCGGAACCTGGGCAGAGGTGTCTTCTGTAGTGGCTTCTGCTGCCGTTGTGGTCTCTGTAGTGGTTTCAGAAGTGGTTTCTGTGGTCTGAGAAGTTTCAGACTGAGAATTGTCAACTGTCTGGGAAGGATTTTCTACAATGGTAGTCTGGGAAACACTGTCTCCAGATGACGGGGAACTGCCGGTATCGCCGGGGGCCTGTAAAGATACTTCTGTGGATTTTCCTGAACCGGGACCATTGTTTGAATCATTCTTGAATGCAAAAGCAGTGGTAGCCTGACCTGCAATGAGAGCAGAAGCAAGAGCGGCCATTGCCAAATGTTTAAAAGTTTTACGCATAATAAAAACCTCCTACGGTTGGTTACATGGTATGTTTTCATAAAATGAGAACGATAACCACACTCCTACTAATTTATCATAATCAGGGGGAAAATGCCATATAGGATTTACATTTTAAAGCCTATATTGTAAAATCGTAAATAAAATGACCACGGAATGTAAGAAATGGAAGGTATCATGAAAGAGGTTACAAAAGGGAAAGAACAGTCGATCCACATTATATATGCTTCCAATGACGGTTATGCCGGACATCTGGCGGCGTCTTTGTGTTCCTTGTTAGATAACAACCGTCACGCAGAAAAATTGGATATTTACGTGCTTTCTGCTCAGATGTGCGAAGAGTTTCAGAACAGGCTTAAAACTCTGGCAGCTGGTTTTGGCCGTCAGCTTTATGCAGTGGAATTAGGGGATCTGAAGGAACGTTTTCCTTATAAAATAGATACAAGAGGTTTTGATATCAGTGCTATGGGGAGGCTTTTTGCCCCTGATGTACTGCCGGAAACAGTGACAAAGGCACTGTATCTGGACTGCGACACCATTGTCTGCGGATCTATTGAAAAAATGTATGAGACGCCTTTAGGAGATTGTCTGGCGGGCATGATCATGGAACCGACGGTTTATAAAGAGATGAAAGAGTCCATTAACATGGAAAAGGACGATGCCTATTTTAACTCCGGCGTGATCTTAATGGACCTTGCTGGCTGGCGCAGGGAAAATGTACTTAAAAAGTTACTGGATTTTTACGGGGATCATGCAGGAAGTCTTTTTGCCTGTGACCAGGATACCATTAACGGGGCTTTAAAAGGGCGTATTCTGCCTCTTTCACCACGGTATAATTTCTTTACGAATTACCGGTATTTCCGTTATCATACACTGGTGCAGCTTTGCGGTGCTTACCGGGCAGTAGGCCCAAAGGAGTTTACTGCAGCAAAGCGAAAGCCTGCGATCATCCATTTTCTGGGAGATGAACGCCCGTGGATCGCGGGTAACCATAACCATTATGGAAAATGGTACCGGAAATACCTGGCTATGACCCCGTGGAAGGACATGCCTATGCAAAAAGGAAAATTCTGGTATATGCAGCTTTGGTGGTGCTTTAACCAGATGACAAGAGTATGTCCGTCTCTTCGGCTGGCCATTAGTAAAAGGCTTGGAATGAAAGTGATCGACGGTCGCAAGAAACGTCTGAAAAAATGAAAAATGGTATTAAATATTTAGAGAAGAAAACAGTGAGAGAAAGGAACTATGGACGCAGACACGAATATATGTGCCGTAATATTAAATTATAATGATGCACAGACCACTATGAAACTTACAGAAAGCTGGAAGGACAGCAAAGTGATCCGCAATATCATTATTGTAGACAATTGTTCTACGGATGATTCATGGGAAAAGCTGGGAGCATTTAAAGAAGGATTTGCTTCAGATAAAGTACAGCTGCACCTGTTCAGAACAACGAAAAACGGTGGCTACGGAAGTGGAAACCAGGCGGGGATCGATTATGCGGCTCAGTATCTGGAGCCGGATTATATTATCATCGCAAACCCAGATGTACAGGTTAGCGATGCCTGCATCCTGCGGGTGGCAGAGGCCTTAGAGAAGCAGGAGGACGGAGCTGTGGCATCCGCAATGGTAGTGGATGTAAATGGTCAGCCTTCTTTCAGCTACTGGGATCTCCGGTCTGTGTGGCTGGATCTTTTAGATACCGGCCTTGTGACCAGACGGCTGTTTCGTGGGGCTTTGAAAACACCGTTAGAGAAGCTTCCTCTGGCAGCAGATGGAGTCAGCCGCATCGTAGGAGCTCTTGCGGGCTCCTTTTTCATGGTGAAAACAGGCTGCTTTACGCCAGGAGCTCTGAAAGAACTGTTTGATAAACACATATTTCTCTATTATGAAGAGAAAATATTAGGACAGAAATTAAAGAAAATGGGATTAAAAGAGCTTTTGGTGACAGATGCTTACTATGTCCATGCACATTCTGTCAGCATTGATAAAAGCTATAATAAGATAAGTGATAAACAGAAGCTCCTTCATAAGAGCAAGTTATATTACTACCAGCATTACCTGAAACTGGAAGGAATAGAACTGGCTGTGGCAAAAGCATTTCTGGCAGTTGTTCTTGCAGAGGTAAAATTTCTCACAGGTGTCTTGAAGATGCGCTGGTAATGATAGATAATGGATATCAGGATAAAAGGGAAAGTGTTACAAAATAGCGCATGGCTGAACTGTAACAGGGCATAGAGGAACAGAGACTATGGATAAGGTACTTTTGGTCATACCGGCCTACAATGAAGGAAAAAACATCGAGCGGGTAGTAGACCACATTAAAAATGATTTTCCGGAACTGGATTATGTGGTGGTCAATGACGGCTCCAAAGATGATACGGCCGCCATCTGCCGCAGGCGTGGTTACAATTTGATTGACCTGCCGGTGAATTTAGGACTGGCTGGCTGTTTTCAGACGGGTATGAAATACGCCTGGCAGAAGGGATACAATTATGCGGTACAGTTTGACGGCGACGGACAGCACCGCCCGGAATATATTCAGTCCATGAAAGAAAAAATGAATGAAGGATACGACATTGTCATTGGTTCCCGCTTTGTAACAGAGAAGAAAAGCTGGTCCATGCGTATGCTTGGAAGCCGCCTGATCGGAACAGCCATCTGGCTGACTACCGGGGCAAAGATCAAAGATCCAACTTCCGGAATGCGTCTTTTCAGCAGGAAGATGATCGGGGAATTTGCCTGGAACTTAAATTACGGGCCTGAGCCGGATACCGTATCTTTCCTGATTCGTCAGGGAGCAAAGATATCGGAAGTACAGGTCACCATTGATGATCGTACAGCAGGAGAAAGCTATTTGAAGCCATTGACAGCTGTAAGCTACATGGTGCGCATGTTGTTATCCATACTGGTCATCCAGAACTTCAGAAAGCGTTAAATATAAGGGACTAATTATAAAGAATATGAGAAATCTTACGAAGCAGTTATTATATAAGGGAGATAATATTGCAAAAGCCAATGTGATGTGGAATATTGCAGGCAGTTTCGTTTATGCCTTTGCAAGCATGGTCCTTTCTTTTCTGGTCATCCGCATGGCGGGAGAGGAAAAGGGTGGTATTTTTTCCTTTGGATATTCTACATTGGGCCAGCAGCTGTTTTTAGTGGCCTATTTTGGCATCCGGCCGTTCCAAATCACAGACGGAAAGGGTGAATATTCCTTTAAGGAATACAGAGAACATAGAAATATAACCTGTATGTTTGCACTGGTTGCAGGAGCGCTGTTTTTGACCGCAAGGACCATTGCCTTTCGCAGGGGGATCGGTGATTATACAGCAGGAAAGTGCATGATCCTGCTTCTTCTTGTAATCTACAAGGTCATTGACGGATATGCAGATGTGTATGAGTCGGAATTTCAGCGTCAGGGCTGTTTATATCTGACCGGTAAATCCAACTTTTTCAGGACAATCTTTTCTGTGGCTGTGTTTACAGTGACGCTGGGGGCATTTAAACATCTGCTGTTTGCCTGCCTCATGGCAGTAGCTGCCCAGGCTATGGGTGTGTTCTTATTTAACCTGGATGTGATCTATGCCTTAGATCATGTGGACTGGACCTTTACAAAGGGAAAAGTGACGAAGCTGTTTAAAAATACGGGATTTTTATTCATTTCTGTGTTTCTGGATTTTTATATTTTCTCTTCTGCAAAATATGCCATTGACGCCCGGATGAACAATGTGGCATCGGGATATTTTAACTTGATTTTTATGCCTACCTCTGTTATTTATATGGTAGCCAATTTTGTGATACGTCCCTATCTGACGACTCTTACGGATCTTTGGACAGAAGAAAAGATTGTCGAGTTTAAGAAGACACTGGTGCGTATCGCAGTTGTTATTTTAGGTCTTACTGTACTTGCGGTTGCAGGTACGCTTATTTTAGGAAAATGGGCACTTTCCATTATGGAGCTTCTTATGGGAGGTGAAAAGGGAACATTAACCGTTTATTTTGGGGCATTTGCCGGGATCGTCCTTGGAGGCGGTTTTTATGCACTGGCAAATCTGATGTATTACGCACTGGTGATCATGCGCAAGCAGAGAACCGTGTTTTTTGTATACGCAGCGGCAGCTGCAGCAGCGCTTTTCCTGTCAGGAGGTCTTGTTGGGGCTTTTGGCATTAATGGAGCAGCGCTTTGTTATCTGCTGCTGATGGCAGGAGAAACGGCAGGCTTTGGACTTTGCACTGTAAGATCCTGCAGGAGTGAGGAAAAGGAGACAAGACAATGACAGAGGAAAGAATGAGTGAAAATGCTCTTCGCAAACCACGGGTCGATGTGGTGATTCCTACCTATAAAACAGGTAAGAAATTTTCCAGACTTTTAAAGATGCTGGAGAAACAGACCTATCCCATAGGGAAGATCATTGTAATGAATACAGAAAAGGCATTCTGGAATGAAAAGGGCTTTGAAGGGATAAAAAATCTTCAGGTCCACCATCTGACCAAGGCGGAATTTGACCATGGCGCCACCAGAAACAGAGGTATGCGTTTTAGCCGGGCGGATATTGTGGTGTTTATGACGGATGATGCAGTTCCGGCGGATGAATTTTTAATTGAAAAGCTGGTAGGGGCATTTGATCAGCGAGGTCCTGAGGGAGAAGCGGTGATCATGGCTTATGCCAGACAGCTTCCGAATAAAGATTGCCCGTTGGCAGAGAGGTATACACGTTCCTTTAATTATCCGGAGGAAAGCTGCTTAAAGACAAAGGCAGATTTAAAACGTCTTGGCATTAAGACCTTTTTTGCTTCTAATGTATGCTGTGCCTATGACCGGGAGAAGTTCTGGTTCCAGGGCGGATTTATTAAAAATGCTATTTTCAATGAAGATATGATCTTTGCCGGAAAGGCGGTCATGGAAGATGATTATGCCATTGCCTATGTGGCCGATGCAAAGGTGATCCATTCCCATAATTATAACTGTACCCAGCAGTTTAAGAGAAACTTTGACCTGGCCGTGTCCCAGGCAGACCACCCGGAGGTGTTTGGTGGCATCCGTTCAGAAAGTGAAGGTATCCGTCTGGTGAAGCAGACAGCCCATTATCTGTCAGAGCAGCACAAACCATGGCTGATACCGGGAATGTTTGTAAAAAGCGGCTTTAAGTACATGGGATACCGTATGGGAAAGGCATATCATATGCTTCCACAGTGGCTGATCATGAAATGTACCATGAACCGGGAATACTGGCTGGAGAAAAGAGAAGGCGGTGACAGGCGATGATGACAATGATGCTTCGTGTGGTGCTGATCATAGTTTCTGTTATCACTATGACATTTATGATGCGCAAGATACGCCAGGCAAAAGTGCAGATCGAAGCTGCCATGTTCTGGGTGATCATGGCTCTGATCTTAGTGATTTTTGCGGTGGTTCCCGGAGCAGCAGATCTTTGTGCAAGGCTGTTAGGAATTTATTCTACG
>CAVFER010000030.1:0-32166 GCA_963621525.1 bacterium
GTGTAATACTCGAAACCCCTTGATTTTCCTAGGTTTATTTATCAATAGACTTCATCGTCGGGAACAGCAGCACATCCCGAATCGCTGCAGAATCAGTAAGCAGCATGCACATTCTGTCGATACCGAAACCGATGCCGCCTGTCGGAGGCATACCGACCTCCAGAGCGTTTAAGAAGTCTTCGTCTGTGTGGTTTGCTTCTTCATCACCAGCAGCGAACAGTTCTTCCTGCGCTTTGAAACGCTCTCTCTGATCGATGGGGTCGTTTAACTCGGAGTAAGCATTTGCCATTTCCCAGCCGTTCATGAAGAACTCGAAACGCTCTACATAATCTGGATTTTCTGGTTTTTTCTTTGTTAGCGGAGAGATCTCTACCGGATGATCCATAACAAATGTTGGCTGTAACAGATGCTCTTCTACAAATTCCTCAAAGAATAAGTTTAAGATATCTCCCTTTTTGTGACGCTCTTCAAAGGCAATATTCTTTTCTTTTGCAACGGCTCTTGCCTCTTCCAAAGTGTGGATTTCATTAAAATCTATGCCAGAGTACTTCTTAACAGCGTCTACCATGGTAATACGCTCAAACGGCTTACCAAGGTCCATTTCAATGCCATTGTAAACAATCTTGGTGGTTCCAAGAACTTCCCGTGCAACGAAACGATACAGATTTTCTGTTAAGTCCATCATGCCATGGTAATCGGTATATGCCTGGTATAATTCCATCAGAGTAAATTCCGGATTATGTCTTGTGTCAAGCCCCTCGTTACGGAATACTCGGCCAATCTCGTACACTCTCTCCAAACCGCCTACGATCAGACGTTTCAGATAAAGTTCCAGAGAAATGCGCAACTTCAAATCTTCATCCAGAGCATTGAAATGGGTCTCAAATGGTCTCGCGGCAGCACCGCCTGCATTTGCAACCAACATAGGAGTTTCTACTTCCATGAAACCTTCGCCACCTAAGTATTTACGGATAGCAGCTAAAATCTTGGAACGTTTTACGAAGGTATCCTTTACTTCTGCGTTCATGATCAGGTCTACGTAACGCTGACGGTAACGCATATCTGTATCCGTCAAACCATGGAATTTCTCCGGAAGAACTTGAAGACTCTTAGAAAGAAGGGTCACTTCGTCTGCATGAATGGAAATCTCACCCGTCTTTGTAGTGAATGCTTTTCCCTTTATTCCTACAATATCACCGATATCCATTTTTTTGAAATCTTTATATGCATCTTCTCCGATACTGTCTCTTGCCACATAAATCTGGATATTTCCCTTAAGGTCCTGGATGTTGCAGAAAGAAGCCTTGCCCATAACACGCTTAAACATCAAACGTCCTGCAATGCTTGTTTCTTTTCCTTCCCACTCTTCATAATGTTCCTTAATATCCATGCTGTGGGCAGTTACATCATATTTTGTGATCTGGAAAGGGTCCTTTCCAGCTGCCTGAAGTTCTGCCAGCTTGTCACGGCGTGCCTTCAGTACATGGTTTAAATCCTGCTCTGTCTGATTTGACTTCTGCTCTCCCACGTTTTTTGCTCCTTTGTGATAAAGTTTAAAATTTAACTATGATACTCTCTGGATCTCCAGCACCTTATACTGAATGATTCCAGCCTGCGTCTCTACATCTACAACATCTCCTACAGACTTGCCGATAAGAGCGCGTCCTACAGGAGCTTCATTAGAGATCTTGTTCTGAAGGCTGTTTGCCTCAGTGGAACCTACGATATAGAATTCCATCTCTTCGTCATATTCTACGTCTAACAGTTTTACCTTGCAACCAATGTTGATCTTGTTTACGTCAATCTCTTCTTCTACAACAACTTCCGCGTTCTTTAACAGTTTTTCCAGCTCTTCAATACGAAGCTCGATGTCTCTTTGCTCATCTTTTGCTGCATCGTACTCAGCATTCTCGGAAAGGTCTCCCTGCTCTCTTGCCTCTTTGATCTTCTGAGCTACTTCTTTTCTTCTGACTACCTTCAGGTTCTGCAGCTCATCCTCGTACTGCTTCAGTCCGGCATATGTCAAAATGTGTTTCTTATCTGCCATTTTCCTGCTTCCTTCCTTTTACAATTTACATTTAGACGCTTTTGTATCCGCCCACTGTAATCTATGCGTTATCTGCACTTTTCATCTCCCGGTTTCCCGTTCACAAAAAATGTCTTCCGTATCACTTAAAATACCCCACACATTCTGTGTATTATATAGGAAAAACCGGTCATTGTCAAGTGTAGCAACAGACGCAAAAAACCCTTTCCCACCGCTAAAAGCCTGCGGCAAGAAAGAGTTCTACATGCCCTGGTGACTTATATCCGCCTGTTCGTCTCACAGACAGAACATTTTAATCACTCATCCCAGTTATGATATACAGCCTGAACGTCATCATCCTCATCTAACAGATCCAGGATACGATTTAATTTCTTAATGTCATCTTCGTCGGAAAGCTCTACCCATGTCTGCGGGATCATTGTAACATCTGCTTCCATCATCGGGATGTTTAATGCTTCTAACGCTTCACGTACAGCACTAAAATCATCTGGGGCAGTAATTACTTCATAGCTGTCTTCTTCCTCAGAGAAATCCTCAGCGCCTGCATCCAATGCAGTCATCATCAGTTCATCAGCATCCATTTCGCATTCTTCTTTGTCGATGACAATCTGTCCCTTCTTATCGAACATATAGGAAACGCTTCCTGGGGTTCCTACATTTCCACCGCCCTTTGTAAATGCGCTTCTAACATTTGCTGCAGTACGGTTCTTATTGTCTGTCAGAGTATCTACAATAATAGCAACACCGCTTGGGCCATAGCCTTCGTATGTAAGTGTCTCATAGTTTACGGAAGCTGCATCGCCTGCTGCCTTCTTGATTCCACGGTCAATGGTATCATTTGGCATGTTGTTTGCTTTGGCCTTTGCAATAACATCGCGAAGCTTGCTGTTGTTAGCTGGATCCGGTCCACCCTCTTTTACAGCTACTGCTAATTCTCTACCGATTACGGTAAAAATTTTACCTTTAGCAGCATCGTTACGCTCCTTTTTATGTTTGATATTGGCAAATTTTGAATGTCCTGACATTGGTATAACACCCTTTCTTTATTTCTTGTTTCTTTCGTGTACTGAATTTTAAAACATCATGTCTGATATTACATCTTTTTTATACTAACACGATTTTTTTTATCTGGCAAGAAAAAATGAGAGAAATCCATGCAAAATCGTTACAGTTCAGTCATGACATCTTCTTGTTTCCATATTCATGAAAACAAGAAGCCTAGTGGTTCCTCCATATGCTGATTTGGATGAGAAAGTGCCTATGCAAGCAAGCTCGCAACACACTTCCTCATTCAAACCAGCGCATGGCTGAACTGTAACACAAAATCTGATCTGCATCAAACCTGAATTGCCAGATTTTTAAGCCATTTTTTCTGACGGTAACGTACGTAGCCCAAGATCAGCTTATAAACTTCTTCTGACATAACAAGAGCATAGACCCAGTAAATAGGCAGATGCCACACTAACGCACCTAAAAATGCCAGTGGTACTCCGATGCACCATACGCCACTGGTATCAAGGAACAAACACATCCTGGTATCACCGCCACTTCTCAATACACCTACGATATTTACATAATTAAACATCTTTGCAGGCATATAAGCAACAAATACCAGCAGACACCGACTTACATCCATGGCTACTTCCGAGGTAATGCTGTAAATACCGATGATCTTCCATCTGCCCAACAGCAGACACGCCCCTGCTGTTATGGTAACAATAAACTGCAGGATAAGAAACTGGGTGGCATATTTTTCTGCACGTTTTAACTTGCCTGCCCCCAGTTCATTTCCCAGAATAACTGCTGTTGCTGCACTTAAGCCCTGGAATAATACTACCGCAATGTCCTGAATGGTAGTTGCAATGGTAATAGCTGCCACTGCGTCATCGCTCATACGTCCATATGCCAGAGAATACATGGTAGTTCCCAGTCCCCACATAAACTCATTTGCAATAACCGGGGAAGACGTTTCTATAAACCGGAAGATAAAGGTTTTCGACCAGCCAAACATTCCACTTGGTCCGCAAGCCAGTGACAGTTTCTTTCCATATACATAGCCAAGCACCAGAGTCAGCTCAATGCATCTGGCAGTAAGTGTTGCGCAGGCAGCGCCGGCTACGCCCATGGTAGGCGCGCCAAACTTTCCAAAAATAAGCACATAGTTTAAGCAGATATTAACAGCAATGGCAATACAGCTGCAGATTACCGGAAATACAACTTTATTAGTAGCGCGAAGCATTGCCACATACACATTGGTAAGAGCAATAAATGGATAGCTTAAAGCTGCGATTCGCAGATATTTTGCCCCCAGTTCAATACTTCCCTCACTGGTAGTAAAAATCCTCATGACCATTTCAGGACTAGCAAGAGCCGGCACCACAAAAAATAATGCACCTGCCATGGCAAGCATCACACAAAGCCCTAAAACTTTCCTGATATTTTTCACATCACCACTGCCCCAGAACTGGGCCGCTAAAATACCGCCGCCGCTGACGATGCCGAAAACCAGCAGGGAAAACACAAAAAACACCTTATTGGCAAGACCAACAGCTGCGATGGCAGTTGATCCCAGTCCACCGATCATAAGAGTGTCAACCATATTTACAATGGTATTTAACATTCCCTGCAGTGCCACCGGACATGCAATCATAAGTGCTTTTTTTAAGAAACGTCCATCGTGGAGCATTTCCCAGGTACTATTTAATATTCCTCCCATTTTTATCTCCATTATCTGTTGTTGTCTTGTAACTATTCAGTCCCTTCATAATTACAAGCAAAAATCCATTCCAGATCAGCTTCGCTGATGGGATTTTTGCCTTCTAGCCTATGCTTTCTTACAGTCAGCGCAGCAAGTGCGCAGACTTACTGAACAGTTACGTTGTCTTTACACAAGAACAGCCTGGAAAAGCAGGACTGTACGTTTCACAGCCTATGTATGCAATTCCAGACTTATCCTTAACACCTCATTTACCTTCTGTAACAGTTCTCCGTTTCAAAGCTTCCTCGGTTTAATATGAGATCATTTTAAATGATTCAAATCCTTTAAATACATCATCAAAATAGTCTTTGGTACCAATGACTTCTCCGTCTTTTAAATAGACTCTGGGCACACGTTTTCCGATATCGCATACCATTTCGTAATGAAAGCCACCGGACTTTTCTGCCAGTTCTTCCATAGTGATACATTCACCCCCATCTCTGCCTAAAAGAGTAACTTCATCATCTTCCTGTACATCCGGGATATCTGTTACATCTACCATAAACTGGTCCATGCAGATACGGCCTAAAATAGTGGCTCTCTTACCGTGGATCAGCACATCTCCTTTTCCGGAAAGGGAACGGACATAGCCGTCTCCATAACCTACAGGAATCGTTGCCACTTTCATGGTATGATCTGCTACAAAAGTTCCACCATAGCTGACTGCTGTTCCCGCTTCGATCTCCTTGATATAGGTAATGCAACTTTTAATCTCCATAGCAGGTGTCAGTTTTACGTTTTCATGATCTACTTCGTCCGAAGGATACATACCGTAAATAGCAATACCTGCTCTTACCATATCCATGTGATTGGATTCCAGGGACTCCACAATTCCTGCACTGTTGGAGCAGTGACGGATAGGGATCTGTACCCCCAGTTCTTCAAGATAACCTAAAAATTCTTTATAACGACGGTACTGCTCTTCATAGGCTGATTTATCTGTCTCATCTGCTCTTGCAAAATGAGTAAACAGACCTTCTATCTCAATGCCCTCTAAGGCTGCAATGGCTGCTGCCTCTTTTGCATGCTCTTTGCCTGGCTTCATTCCGATCCGGCTCATACCTGTATCCAGTGCCAGATGCACCACTGCCTTTTTGCCCTGTTTTAAGGCCAGGTCTGACAGTTTTTTTGCTTTTTCGTACTGGAACATGGCTGTACGGATATCGTAGCGCAGCAGATCCTCATAGCGTGACTCATGGGTCACACCCAGAATAAGAATGGTCTTATTGATCCCATGTCTGCGAAGGATGATGCCTTCATCAATGGTAGCTACTGCATATCCAAACACATAAGGTTCAATGGTTTTTGCTACAGGAACACTTCCGTGTCCATAGCCGTCTGCTTTCACTGAACCCATGATCAGGGTAGATGCAGGCAGATTGTCCCTCATGGATCTCATATTAGAAGCAACAGCATCCAGGTCAACTGTTGCATATACTCTGCTGTAAGGTCTCATATATGTTTTATTTCCTCCCGGCGTATTAATGCCTTCTTAAACGATCTCTTTCTGAAAACTCACTTTTGCCAGTTTTTGCTAGGTAAAACTCACAAAAGTGCGCTAAGCTTTAATTATACACCATACGTCACATTTTTCAAGAAGGTTTCCTGTGCATTAAACCTGTTTTCGTGAATATTTTTTTATGAATATTTGCCCGTCTGTTTATCCATTGCGCCTTACTGCCTCGTCCATAACATCCCCTACTGCCCGGGACAATTCTGTGGCCAGCAGACTGTGGCTTCCAGCTCCTGCTGCCTTTTCTCCTGCCAGTCCATGAACATATACACCCATACGGGCTGCTTCTTCCTCTTCCATGCCGATTGCCAGAAGTCCGGCAATGGTACCGGTAAGCACATCCCCGGAACCGGCTTTTGCCATGGCACTGCAGCCACTGGTATTAATATAAAGACCGCCCTCCTGTCCCGCTACTACTGTAGCTGCATCCTTTAACACGCAGGTGACCCCATATCGGGATGCATAAGCACTGGCGGCTCCCGCCAGATCTTCCTTTAACTGGCTGATGGTCTGCCCTGTTAGTCTTGCCATCTCTCCCAGGTGAGGGGTGATAATAATGTTTTCTGTATAATAAGAAGTCAGATAAGGATGGGAAGCAACGGTATTTAAACCATCTGCATCCAGTATCACAGGCACATAGGCACTGGTAAGGATATCTTCTACCAGATATTCTACATAAGGCTCACTTCCAAGACCGGGCCCTAAAACCACTACACTTGCCCATTTCATCTGCTCTTCGATCATTTCTTTAAATTCTTCTCTTCCCTGAAGGAGCTGGTCCGGTGTGTAGGTTGCCATGATCGCCTCTGGAAGCAGTCCCTGAAGAATTGGGCGGTTTTCTTCTACTGTAAGTATCTTTACCAGTCCGGCACCTGCTCTGTAGGCAGTAAGAGCACTTAAATAAGCGGCACCGCACATACCTGTACTTCCAGCTGCGATCAGCACTTTTTCAAAAGTTCCTTTATTGGAGTCTGCTTTTCTTTCAGGAATATGGCAAAGATCTGCTTTTTCATAAGCAAAGGCCCGTTCCGGCCTGCCGCCGTCTTCTTCTTCCCCTTCTAATGCTATTTCAGGAAAACCGATGTCCTCTACCAGTACTTTTCCTGCATAGCTTCTTCCAGGATAAAGGGCCGTTCCCATTTTTTCCCAGCCAAAGGTCACTGTTACATCTGCTTTTAAAGCTGTACCCATAACAGCGCCTGTATCAGCATGAACACCGGAAGGAATGTCTACTGCCACACAGAAAGCATGTTCCTTATCTTTTATCTGGTTTAATTCATCTAAACATCGTTTATAATTGCCTTCCACAGGACGGCCAAGACCCACACCAAATACAGCATCGATGATAACACCGCATCGTTTTTCTTTTTTGTCTGTTTCTATTTCCTGCCATGGTTTTACAGAAATTCCCAGTTTTCTGGCAATAGAAAGCTGCGCCTTTAATTCCTGTGTCCCTCTGTTTTCATCCCCGGCCATATAAATGCACACGGGATATCCTTTTAAATGGAGCATTCTTGCCGCTGCCACACCGTCAGCACCATTATTTCCACTGCCGCATACAGACCAGATAGATCGATCCTTTTTTGCTGCTTTTTCCGCCTGTGCAGCCACTGCCATGGCAGCCCGTTCCATTAACACCATAGACGGAATGCCGATCTCCTGAATGGTTTTGGCATCTGCTGCCTTCATTCTTCTTCCTGACAAAAGAGTCCTCATTTTTCCTGTGATCCTTTCCCTTCTCCTACTGCAAAAGCCATTGCCAACCCATTTGTATTGGAAATAGAAACATGGATCTGCTCCATTCCCATTTTTTCAAACTGTTCCAAAGCCCCACCGTAAAGGCGCACATAAGGCTTTCCCAGTTCATCTCTTAAAACCTCAATATCTCCCGGCATAAAGGTGCGAAAGCCTGTGCCGAACACTTTGGCTACCGCCTCTTTTACAGCAAAAGAGCCGGCAAGCTTAGAGGCAGATCCTCCTGCTTGCCGGCTTTCCGCCTCTGTAAATGTGCGTGACACAAAATGTTCTTTTTCGCAGGCCTTTCTTATCCGGTCAATTTCCACCAGATCAGTCCCTACTCCCAGTATCATCACGTTTACTCTCTTTTTATTCTTTTTTTGCACCTTCTGCATCAGACTTTTCCTGCATGTTGCATACACGGTAAGACAGACGCATCAGGCTTTCTGATAAGTGTACATTTTCAACTACTACATCATCAGGCACTACCAGATCTGTATGGGCAAAGTTCCAGATAGCCTTGATACCTGCCTTAATCAGACGGTCTGCGATCTCTGGTGCTTTTGTTTTTGGAATGGTAAGTGCTGCGATCTGGATATTATTTTCCTTGATAAAGGTTTCCAGATCATCTACGGAACGGATCTCAATGCCGCGGATTACTAATCCGATCAGTTTTGGATTGATATCAAACATTCCTCTGATAACAAAGCCTCTCCGCTCAAAGTTTGTATAATTGGCAATGGCCTGTCCCAGATTACCTGCGCCGATGATGATTACATTGTGTTGACGGTCAATGCCAAGGATCTTTGCGATCTCTGAATAAAGATATTTTACATTATATCCGTATCCCTGCTGGCCAAAGCCACCAAAATTATTAAGGTCCTGACGGATCTGAGACGCCGTTACCTTCATTCTGCTGCTCAGTTCGTTAGAAGAAATGCGCTCTACGCCTTCCTCGATCAGCTCACCAAGGTAGCGATAATATCTGGGCAGTCTGGAAATCACTGCTTTTGATATCTCTTTGCGTTCCATTTTAATCCTCTCCTTCTTGTATATGATTCTCCCCCTTGCGTCATGATGTCCTCCCGAAGGCTTCCTGTACCTGCCTTCGTGGTCAATTTTTTGCGAGAACATTACAGGGGCATAATTACTCTAGTATCCATTATAATCAGATGTTAAATAAATGTCAAATCTGTTTTCAGTATGTTCTTGAAAAAATTATTTTCCTATATTATACTGTTTTGTGCAAACCGGCCCATTTTGCCGGACAAACACTATGTTTTTAAGGAGTTTATCATGATATTATCCTGCAGCAATATCTGCAAGTCATTTGGTGAAAATGACATTTTAAAGCAGGTTTCTTTTCACATAGAAGACCATGAAAAAGCGGCAATCGTAGGCATCAATGGCGCCGGTAAATCCACCCTTTTAAAGGTTCTGATCGGAAAACTGCCCGCAGATGACGGCGTTGTCACCTGGGCAAAGGGCGCTTCCATTGGTTATCTGGCACAGCACCAGGACTTAGAGGGAGCCGAGACCATTTACGATGCCCTTTTAGAGGTAAAGAAGCCGGTGATCCAGATGGAGGAGCGCATCCGCAATCTGGAACTGGAAATGCAATCCGCTTCCGGTGACGAGTTAGAGGCCAGGCTTTCTGAATACAGCCGTTTAAACCATGAATTTGAAATGGCCGACGGCTATTCTTACCAGAGTGAGATCACCGGCGTTTTAAAGGGGCTTGGATTTACAGAGGATGAATTTTCAAAACCCATCACTGCTCTCTCCGGTGGGCAAAAAACCCGCGTTTCCTTAGGCAAGCTGCTGCTTACCAAGCCGGACATCCTGCTTCTTGACGAGCCTACCAACCACCTGGACATGGAGTCTATTGCATGGCTGGAAACCTATCTGAGAAACTACAGCGGTGCTGTGATCATCGTTGCCCATGACCGTTATTTCCTGGACCGTGTGGTAACAAAGATCATTGAACTGGATATGGGCCACTGCACTGTATTTTCCGGCAATTATTCTGCCTACAGTGACAAAAAGGCCATGCTCCGTGATGCGGCGATCCGTGCCTATTTAAACCAGCAGCAGGAGATCCGTCATCAGGAGGCTGTTATTGCCAAATTAAAATCATTTAACCGGGAAAAGTCCATTAAACGTGCAGAAAGCCGGGAAAAGATGTTAGACAAGATCGAACTGCTGGAAAAGCCCACTCAGGCAAATGATTCCATGGATATCCGCTTAGAGCCGGATGTAGTCAGCGGAAATGATGTGCTGACTGTTGCAGACTTAAGCAAGTCTTTTGATACACAGACCTTATTTACCAACGTGGATTTTGAGATCAAGCGTGGGGAACGTGTGGCTGTTATCGGAAATAATGGTACCGGAAAGACCACTCTTTTAAAGATCATCAATGGCATTATTCCTGCTGATTCCGGCCAGATCCGTTTAGGTTCCAAGGTGCATATCGGCTACTATGATCAGGAACACCAGGTTCTTCATATGGATAAAACATTATTCCAGGAAATTCAGGACACCTATCCGAACATGAACAACACCCAGATCCGCAATACTCTGGCTGCTTTCCTCTTTACCGGTGATGATGTGTTTAAACTGATCCGGGACTTAAGCGGTGGTGAACGCGGCCGTGTTTCCCTTGCAAAATTAATGCTATCTGATGCCAATTTCCTGCTTCTAGACGAGCCTACCAACCATTTGGACATCACCTCCAAAGAAATCCTGGAAAGCGCATTAAACCGCTATACAGGAACGGTACTGTATGTGTCCCATGACCGTTATTTTATCAACCGTACTGCTACCCGTATCCTGGATCTTACAAACGGTTCATTTATCAACTATATCGGCAATTATGACTATTATCTGGAGAAGAAAGAAGATGTAGAAGCGGCCTTCGCCGCAAGGCAGATGGCAGAAACCGGAAATAACCGCATAACTGGCGCAAATAACACACAGGCCCAAGCAGTCAGTACTGCTTCAGACGTATCTTCATCCATTTCTTCCCGGACCGCTATGACTGCTTCCACTCCAGGCTCTTCTGCTGACGGAAAAATGGACTGGAAAGCCCAGAAAGAAGAACAGGCCCGTCTTCGCAAACGCCAGAATGAGCTGAAAAAAGTTGAGGATAAGATCCATGAGTTGGAAACAAGGGACGGCGAGATCGATGAACTTCTCTCCCAGGAGGAAGTTTATACAGATGTTTCCCGCTTAATGGAGCTGAACAAAGAAAAAGAGTCCATCCAGGAGAAACTGGAAGTCCTCTATGAAAAGTGGGAAGAACTGGCCGAATAATAAGGAGTTATAAAGATCCATGAAAAAATTAAAACGGATATTAGCTGCCCTTATGGTGGTATTATTAGCCGGCCTGTTCATTGCAGCGATCCTGCTGGCAGTGACCGGTGCCCCGGCCAATCAGCTGATGGCAGTTATTTTCTCTATTGTATTTATTTCTGTATTGTTTTATGCAATGGGACTGATGACGAGGGTATTAAAGCGTGATGTTCCAAAAGAAAATAAGGATATTCATTAATTTTATGCAAAACAGCTGCCTATGGTTATACAGGCAGCTGTTTTTTACTCAGATTCACGCGCCACAACGCATAAACACATATTATTTTTACTTCATGATAATATCTTCACGACCCGGGCCATTGGATACCATGGTGATTGGTACTTCAATTTCTTTTTCTACGAACTCAATGTACTTGCGGCAGTTCTCTGGGAGATCTGCGTAGTTCTTGATTCCGCGGATATCAGTCTTCCAGCCTGGAAGCTTGGTAAATACCGGTTTAGCTTTTTCAAGCTTTGCAGTAGTTGGGAAGTCTCTGGTCACTTCACCATCGATCTCGTAACCGATGCAAACCGGGATCTCATCTAAGTAACCAAGTACATCCAGTACAGTGAAAGCTACTTCTGTCGTTCCCTGGATACGGCAGCCATATCTGGTAGCAACTGCATCGAACCAGCCTACTCTTCTTGGACGTCCGGTAGTAGCGCCGTACTCACCGCCGTCACCGCCGCGATGTCTTAACTCTTCTGCCTCATCGCCAAATATCTCGCTGACAAATGCGCCTGCGCCTACTGCGCTGGAGTATGCCTTAACAACAGTGGTAATGTTCTTGATCTCATATGGTGGGATACCTGCGCCGATAGCGCCGTAAGCAGCCAGTGTAGAGGAAGAAGTTACCATTGGGTAGATTCCGTGATCTGGATCCTTTAAGGAGCCTAACTGTCCCTCTAACAGGATCTTCTTTCCTTCTTTGATAGCATTGTGCAGATATGCAGATACGTCGCATACATATGGACGGATCATCTCACGGTAGCTTACTAACTCATTGTACAGTTCCTTTGGATCTAACAGAGGCTTGTGGTACAGATGCTCAAGAAGTACGTTCTTGATCTCGCATACTCTCTCAGCCTTCTCTTTTAACAGATCATCGTCAAAGAGTTCGCTTACCTGGAAGCCGATCTTTGCATATTTATCAGAATAGAATGGAGCAATTCCGGACTTGGTGGAGCCAAAAGACTTACCAGCCAGACGAGCCTCCTCATAAGTATCAAACAGTACATGGTAAGGCATCAGAATCTGTGCTCTGTCGGAAACCAGGATATGTGGCTTCGGAACGCCTCTGTCTACGATAGACTGGATCTCCTTGATCAGATATGGGATGTTTAATGCAACACCATTTCCAATAATGCTGGTAGTGTGCTGATAGAATACACCAGACGGAAGAAGATGAAGGGCAAACTTACCATAATCATTGATAATGGTATGACCTGCATTACTTCCACCCTGGAAACGGATGATAATGTCAGACTCTTTTGCAAGCATGTCTGTAATCTTGCCTTTTCCTTCGTCTCCCCAGTTAGCACCTACAATTGCTCTAACCATACGTAAATTCCTCCTTGGGGCATAAGCCCAGTATCATTAATGAATAATCAATCTCCGTAACCATTCAGTTCCTTCATAGTTACGAGCCTCCCTTTACTTTACTATATTATAGGCTATAAGTAAAGTGCTTATTTATTATGAATATCATAATCTCCGCTTATGTAATTTATATCCGTCATCTGTTTTTCTTATCTTCCCGTAAGCAGTTCCAGTAGGTGTTTTCCTGCCATGGACATTAATCCCGACTCTCCTGTTACCAGGCAGATAGATCGGGATGGCATTTTTTCTTTAAAGGAAAGGGCAAATACTTCTCCCCGCTCTATGGCCTCTTTTGCAAAGCCTACCATGACACAGCCTACGCCCATGTTCCGCTTTGCAAATTGTACGATCATATCACTTGTGGCCAGTTCAAATTCGGGCTTTAATTCAATTCCCTTCTGGAATAAAAACTGGTCCATAAACAGACGGGTACTTGTATTTTTTTCCAGAAAGATACAGGGAAGATCGCATAAAATGGAATAATCCAGCTCTTTTCCCTGCAGTTCTTTAAAGCTGCTTCCAGCGATAAACACATTATCTATAGGTTTTACTTCTGTACTGTGGATGGCTCCATGACTGGAAAATGGTGTAGTCACCACACCAAAATCGATCTTGCCTTCTTCCAGGCAGCGGATGGTCTCCGGAGTAGGTGCATTGGTCACGGTCACCTTAATCTTTGGATATTCTTTGTGGAACTGCTCCAGATAAGGAAGCAAAAAGAACTGCAGTGTCATGTCTCTGGCACCAATACGTACCTCTCCCATATCCATATCCAGCATCCTTTTAAGCATCCGTCCGCCCTCTAACAGCTGTTCTACCCCGCCTTTTACATAATGGTATAACAGCTCTCCTTCTCTTGTAAGAAGGACTCCTTTGGAAGTACGGGAAAATAATTTTGCCCCTGCCTCTTTTTCCAGCTGGCGCACCGCCTGACTTACTGCCGGCTGGGAGATGCAAAGCCTCTGGGCCGCAGCTGTAAGGCTTCCTTCCTGACATACATAATAAAACACTTTGTAGTATTCCAGATTGATATTCATAACATTCCTCTTGCACAAAACACAGGATCCCTGCACTTATTAAAAGGGGCTGAATGCTTTCGCTCCAGCCCCCCTTAGTCCATTTATTTCAAATATATGATTTTTATACATTGATCTGGGCAGTCATTCCCAGAACTTCTTTATTTTCCTTTAAGATCGGGTTGATAACTTCCTCTAAGAACTCTTCTACCTGCTTTGGAGCACGGCCTACATAGCGGGATGGCTCCATTGCCTTCTTCAAGTCTTCTAAAGACAGGTTGAACGCAGGATCTGCTGCGATCAGCTCTAACAGGTTGTTGTCCTCGCCCTTTTCTTTTACATTTCTGCCTGCTTCCATGGAAAGCTGACGGATACGCTCATGAAGCTCCTGACGGTCTCCGCCTGCCTTTACAGCATCCATCATAATATTTTCTGTTGCCATAAATGGAAGCTCAGCCATCATGTGCTTTTCAATTACCTTTGGATATACTACCAGTCCGTCTACTACGTTTAAGTACAGATCCAGGATACCGTCAATTGCTAAAAATCCTTCCGGTACGGACAGTCTCTTATTAGCAGAGTCATCCAGAGTACGCTCAAACCACTGGGTGGAAGCAACTAACATTGGATTCATCATATCGCTCATTACGTAATTGGACAGGGAAGCAATACGCTCGCTGCGCATTGGATTTCTCTTGTATGCCATAGCGGAAGAACCGATCTGGTGCTTTTCAAATGGCTCTTCTACTTCTTTTAAGTGCTGCAGAAGGCGGATGTCATTAGAGAACTTGTGGGCACTCTGCGCGATACCTGCTAAAATGCTGATGACGCGGCTGTCGATCTTTCTGGAATAGGTCTGACCAGATACAGGATAGCAGCCGGAAAATCCCATTTTCTCTGCGATCCGCTGATCTAAGCGGCGGCATTTTTCATGATCACCATCAAAGAGCTCTAAGAAGCTTGCCTGGGTTCCTGTGGTTCCCTTGGAACCTAACAGACGCATGGAACCGATCAGGTATTCCAGATCATCCAGATCCAGCTTTAATTCCATCATCCATAAGGTTGCTCTCTTACCTACGGTTGTTGGCTGAGCAGGCTGGAAATGGGTAAATGCCAGTGTTGGCTGGTTTTTGTATTTGTCTGCGAATTTAGCCAGTTCAGCCAGTACGTTTAATACTTTCTTACGTACTAACTGCAGTGCCTCTGTCATAATGATCAGATCAGTGTTGTCTCCTACATAGCAGGAGGTAGCGCCTAAATGGATAATGCCTTTTGCTTTCGGACACTGTACGCCATATGCGTATACATGGCTCATAACATCGTGACGTACTTCTTTTTCTCTTGCCTTTGCCACATCGTAGTTGATGTCATCTGCATGGGCTTTCAGCTCGTCGATCTGTTCCTGTGTAATATTTAATCCCAGTTCTTTCTCGGTCTCAGCTAATGCAATCCAGAGCTTTCTCCAGGTCTTGAATTTCATATCCGGTGAAAAAATGTACTGCATCTCTTTGCTTGCATAACGTTCTGAAAGAGGGCTTACGTATTTATCATTGCTCATTGGTTTCTTCCTCCTGCGCCTGCTTACCAGGCGTTTTTTTACTCATGAACCCCGCGCTGACGCACTCTACTGTCTGCTCCGCAGACGGTTCATTCGTTAACGGTTTGTGAAAAATCAGCGGACGCGTCACAGGCGCCTCCTCGATATGCTTGGCAACAAATGTCTGCTTCGCAGCCGCTTGTTTTTCCCTGCGCTCGTTACAGTATAACATATCTGCGTATTCTAAACAACCATCTACTTCTCATAGCTGCCGCGGATATCCTCTTTGGGCGGCTCGATTGGATAATCACCGCTAAAGCATGCAGTACAGATACTCTTTCCTCCTGCCATTTCATACAGTCGATCCAAAGCCAGATAAGATAAGCTGTCTGCACCTAAAAGCTGACGAATCTCCTCTACTGTACGATTATGGGCGATCAGTTGGTCTTCTGAAGGAATATCGGTTCCGAAATAACATGGATGAAGGAATGGCGGTGCGCTGATGCGTACATGGACTTCTCTGGCACCTGCATCTCTTAACATGCCTACAATCAGGGCACTGGTAGTTCCACGGACAATGGAGTCATCGATCATGATCACACGTTTTCCTGCCACTGCTTCTTTTAATACATTTAACTTAATGCGCACTGCTGATTCTCGGCTGCTCTGTTTTGGCTTAATAAAAGTTCTTCCTACATAAGCGTTCTTTACAAAGGCTGTTCCATATGGAATACCTGACTCCATAGCATAGCCAAGGGCTGCTGCATTTCCGGATTCCGGTACCCCAACTACCAGATCTGCATCGACTGGTGAATCCATTGCCAGGAAACGTCCCGCCTGAGTACGGGAATGATAAACACTTACGCCGTCAAACACACTATCCGGTCTTGCGAAATAAATATATTCAAAAATACATCTTGCTTCTTTTGCGTGATCTGTAAAGCACAGTTCTTTATTAGAAGCAATGCCGTTCTTTGTAATGGTAACAATCTCACCCGGTTCTACGTCACGGACAAATTCAGCCCCAATCGTCTCTAAGGCACATGTCTCAGATGCCAGAATATAAGCATTATCTCTTTTTCCAATGCAAAGAGGCTTAAATCCAAACGGATCTCTGGCTCCGATCAGTTTTCTTGGACTCATGATCACCAGAGAATACGCTCCCTTGATCTTTTTCATAGCTTCTGCCACTGCCAACTCTACGGTAGGTGTATGGATACGTGCCCGTGCAATATGATACGCAACAACCTCAGAGTCAATGGTGGTCTGGAAGATTGCACCTGTATACTCTAATTCATGACGCAGTTCCGGTGCATTTACCAGGTTTCCGTTATGTGCCAATGCTAACGTTCCTTTTACATAGTTTAATACCAAAGGCTGTGCATTTTCTCTGGTGCTGCTTCCTGCTGTTGAATATCTTACATGGCCTACACCTATATTTCCGTGAAGAGGTTCGATCACATCCGGTGTAAATACTTCGTTGCAAAGACCCATTCCCTTATGCGCACTTACTTTTCCTTTTGGGCCTTCTGTATCACTGACTGCAATACCGCAGCTTTCCTGTCCTCTGTGCTGGAGAGCAAACAGTCCATAATAAATTGTGGAGGCAACATCATTTCCGTCAAAATCGTAAATGCCAAAAACACCGCATTCCTCCCGCACTTCATCTCCTCTGATATCAAAGTCCATCTGATTCTGGTTCATTGGTCTTTCCTTTCCGCTTTCGCCTTTTATGTATCCGAACACTGTCAGGAATACATTTCGCAGTGACTGCTTTTGTTATTTTGATTATTTATAAGTCTAATCGATAAAAGAAGTCATTTTCAGTAGAAATTATAATACACGATTTTAATGAATACAAGCAAAGCGCTCATTAAAATTGCTAATGAATGAATCCACCCTGTTCTAATCAGTGGGTCGTTTCTGTTTTTCTTCTTCCCGAATCCGGAAAAATAGAAGCTTTCCCTCTTTTAGAAAAAGGGCTGCTCCTTCGTTTAAAACGGGTTTTTGGGCAGCCGGTTTTTTTGTTTCTTCTGAATTTCCGATTTCTTCCAGTTGGTACTGTTCCTGTATCCATTCTTTTTTTATGAATGTTTCTTTGGTGATACAGATCTCCTGCCAGTAGTCCTGTTTTTTGAAAGAAGACACACAAAACAAGGGGACCAGTAGCAAAACACAAACTAATTGCCATTTAGCGAAACGTTTCTTTTTCCAGGCTTTTACTCCCATTCTTCGCATCTTATTTAAACATCTTAAAGCTTTTCTTCTTTTCATGGGAATCCTTTCCCACGCACTCCAACTTTATTATAGAAAATTTTTATTCTTCATTCAAGAGTAAACGATCATGCACAAAGCATAAAAAAACTGCCAGAAAAAATTTTTTCATCTTTCTCCCGGCAGTCTTTGCAGCAATCCATATAAGATGTATACATAGGATACATCTGTTTATCCATGTGTTACCTTTATAGTGTTAAATTTTTCCAGACAAAACCTACAACTGCACTACGTCACTCATATCATACAGCCCCGGCTCTTTTCCAGCCAGAAATTTTGCTGCTTCCAGAGCACCTTTTGCAAAAATAGCCTTGGAATAAGCGGTATGGTTAAAAGTAATAACCTCATCCTTTCCAGCAAAGATCACGTCATGATCACCTACGATAGAACCTCCGCGGACAGATGCAATACCGATCTCCTTCGGATTTCTCTTTTCATGTACGCTGCTGCGGTCACATACATAATGATACTGATTGCCTAAAGCTTCGTTCATAGAATCAGCCAGTGCAAGGGCAGTTCCACTTGGAGCATCCTTTTTCTGGTTGTGGTGTTTTTCCACAATCTCAATATCAAAACCGGCTCCTGCCAGTACTTTGGCTGCATCCTGAACCAGTTTTAATAAAAGGTTTACGCCTAAAGACATATTGGCAGAGCGGAGAACTGCTGTTTTTTCTGCTGTCTCTTTTACTTTTTGGATCTGCTCTTCAGAAAGTCCGGTGGTACAAAGTACCAGTCCCAGCTTCTTTTCTGCGCAGAAATCCATCAGGTGGTCTGCTGCCTTTGGAGAAGCAAAATCTACTACTACATCTGCCTCTTCTTTGCAATCCTCTAAGGATGCATATACCGGATATCCATTTTCTTTATCATTTTTAAGATCAATGCCTGCAACAATGGTAAGACCTTCCATGTCCTTTGCCATTCCGGTGATGACCTGGCCCATAACACCGTTGCAGCCATGCATGATGACTCTGACCATTTTTCTTTCCTTTCTCCTGCTGCTCTAAAGAGTATCCCACTCCTTACAGCAGTCCGTATGCCTGTAATTCCTTCTTAAGAACTTCCTGATGCTCTGGTTCCATCTCAGTAAGAGGCATTCTTAATGGTCCTGTTTCTTTTCCTAACAGGTTCATAGCTGCCTTAACAGGGATCGGATTGACCTCGCTGAATAAAGCATGGATCAGTGGGATCGCATCTAACTGAAGCTTTGCACTGCGATTTACATCTCCTGCAAAATAAGCTGCACAGATTTCATGTGCCTGTGCCGGAGCTACGTTTGATAATACAGAGATGACGCCTTTTCCGCCTAAGGATAATAATGGAACGATCTGGTCATCATTTCCAGAATACAGATCAATGCCGCCGTCTGTTAAGTTCATCAAAGTTGCCGTAGCAGAGAAATCACCATTTGCCTCTTTTACACCAACGATATTATCTACATTTTTCCAAAGGTAGGCAATAGTAGCCGGCTGGATGTTTACACCAGTTCTTCCTGCAATATTATAAAGAAGCATTGGGATCTTTACAGAGTTTGCAACTGCAGAAAAATGTGCGATCAGACCCTTCTGGGTTGCCTTGTTGTAATATGGTGATACTACTAACAGACCATCAGCACCGTTCTTTTCTGCTTCTTGGGACAGATAAATAGCAGTCTCTGTGCAGTTAGAACCTGTACCTGCAATAACAGGGATACGCTTCTTTGTAACCTCACATACATATTTGATAACGTCTAAGTGCTCTTCATGGGTCATAGTAGATGCTTCACCTGTTGTACCACAGGCAATAATAGCATCTGTGCCTCCTGCGATCTGCTCTTCTACTATCTCCTCTAACTTATCGTAATTAACCTCTCCATTTTTCTTAAATGGTGTGATCAGTGCAACACCTGCGCCTTCAAAAATTGCCATAACTTTTTTCTCCTTTTCTGATATGTCGTAAAATATGTTGGAAACACGCAGTACGCGTCCCCGAATCCAACAGAGTGTTCCTATCGCAATGTGACCAGGAAAGATTCTATGGTCACATCAAAAGAAAAAGGAAGAGCTGAGGTAAATGCCAGCTCTTCCAACGGTTTCGCATCTTCACGAATCTGCTCTTTTGGTAGCTCTCCATCCACCCGGATGACAGTCACAAAGTTCTTAACCCTGTGCCCAGAAAAGATTCCCTCAGGTATCCTCTTTTCTTCGGCGCTTTTCCCTTTCACCAGACCATCTTCTGTACCTGTCACATCCGGCCGGTTACTTTTGATCAGCGCAACCTCTACTCTGTTTTATGGGTTAATACTAGCACCATCAACCGAAGATGTCAACTGCAAATTCCCGAGACTGCCACGTTATCTTACGGCACTTTCAATTCCAAAAGTACCTTCCCATGTACAGTAACGGTTATCTTTTACTCGCAATGTTCATAGCGGGTCTGAATCTTGGTGATCTCATCTGCATACGCATCTAATCCCTGGGGGTATACAGTTCCTGTCATGATTAACTCAGCCTCAGACTGTCTCGCCTGGCAGATCAGAGCCTTTAATTCCTCTAAAGAGATAATGCCTTCATCCAGGATTCCTAAGATCTCATCCAGTATCAGGATGTTACATTCTCCTGTAACCAGCACCTTTTTTGCAAAATTTAAACCATTTCGGATATTGATCCTTGCTTCGTCCTTTTCTTCCTCTGAAAGCTGGTCAAAAAAGATCGGTGACTTTTCAAATCGGAATAATTTAAACTCCGGTTCCAATCGTTTTACAATCTCCATACCTTCTGTTTCCATGGAACCCTTTAAAAACTGTACCATGATGACTGTTTTCCCTTTTAAAAGAGCGGTCACGCCTCTTCCTAAGGCACTTGCGGTCTTTCCTTTACCTGGTCCGCAGATCACCTGTATCAGATTTTCTTTCATCCTTCTGCACCTCATGTCTGTTCTCTCATGTGAGCAATCTTTGAATCCACTTTAGCACAATTTATGTAATAATGCAAATATTTCTTACGATTTTCTGTAGTTTTCCTGTCGAACATAACAGAAATAAGAGGTGTATTTTTTATATTTTAAGTGATATGGATCTATTTTCCTAACAATTTCCAGATCTCGTCTAATATGACTACACTGCAGGATACGATCAGGATCTTGCACCACAATCCTACAGATAACGGAACGGTCTCAAATACAGCACCGCCTGCCTGTGTAATGATGATCTGAAGGATCAGTACAAGAAGGAATACGCCTAACATCAGCTTGTTATTTAACAGGTTTTTATGTACCGGTGTGCAATCCAGCTCACGGCAGTTAAATGCGTTAAACAGCTGGAATACAACGAACATGGTAAACAATACAGTTGCTTCCTGCTGCGGTGCTGCTCCCAGAAAATTGGTAAAATGCTGGATCATAAATACGATAGAAATATAAATACCGTTCACAAAAATGCGGGTCATCATATCCTTAGAAATGATATTTTCCTCCCTGCGTGTCGGCGGACGATTTAAAATATCGTCACGAATCGGTTCCAATCCCAAAGTCAGTGCCGGCGGGCCGTCCATGATAATATTGATCCATAACAGTTCAAGGGCCGTAAACGGCGTCTCAAAGCCTGCTAATATAGAGCAGACTACAACTACTACAGATGATACGTTGACCGTCAGCTGGAACTGGATAAAACGCTTAAAGTTTTCATAGATGGCACGTCCCCACTGCACAGCCTTCATGATGGTAGAGAAGGAGTCATCCAGAAGGACGATATCGCTGGCTTCCTTGGTAACTTCTGTGCCTGCAATACCCATGGCGATACCTACGTCTGCGTTCTTAATGGCAGGGGCATCATTGATACCGTCACCTGTTACTGCTACTACATTTCCCTGTGCCTTTAATGCTTTTACCACACGCATCTTTACAAGAGGAGTACTTCTGGCAATCACCTGGATCTTCTTAAGAGCCTGAGCCAGTTCTTCGTCAGACATAGCTTCAATCTCAGATGCCTCTACTGCAATGTGATCCGCATCCAGCATGTGAAGCTCATCTGCAATGGCTCTTGCAGTTAAAATATTGTCGCCGGTAAGCATTTTTACTTCAATACCTGCTTTGCGGCAGCGGCCGATGGCACCGTAAACATCAGGGCTTAATGGATCTGAAATAACCACGAAACCATCATAGATCAGGTCTCTTTCCAGTTCTTCCTGTGTTTCTTCTCCTGTATACTGATCCAGTTTCCTATGTGCAAAAGCAAGAATGCGGCCTGCCCGACTCTGGAAAGAGGTGATCTTTTCTTCCATGGCTTTCTTTTCTTCATCAGAGAGATTGCTAGAAAGTTTCATGATCTTTTCCGGATTTCCCTTTACATAAAGCATATAGCCTTCCGGGGTGCGTAATATGGTGCTCATATCCTTTTTCTGGGAAGAAAACGGGAAAATGTGGGCTATATCTGCCTCTTCTCTTTTTTTAGTATAATCCCACCCTGCTTTTCTGGCTGCCACTAAAAGTGCACATTCTGTAGGATTTCCAATAAAGCTGTCTTTTCCTTCTTCGTTGGTTACATTGGCATTGCTGTTGATACAGACATTTTCCAGAAGACAGTCATCTGTAAGCTTCTCCGGTTCTAACATTTTTCCCTTAGTGTAGATCTGCTGTACAGTCATCTTATTTTCAGTTAAAGTTCCGGTTTTATCAGAACAGATAATATTGATACAGCCTACCGTCTCACAGGCGATCATCTTCTTTACCAGGGCATTTTCACGGGACATTTTAATAATGTTTAATGCCAGAGATACAGCTACAATGGTAGGAAGGCCTTCCGGAACTGCTGCTACAATCAGGACGATACTGGTGATAAAGGCATCAGACACTGTTTCCCAGTTCATGGTATGGGACATGGCAAAACCAATGATCTGGATGGCAAATACGATAAAAGCTGCTGCAGCACCTAAAACTGTGATCACTTTTCCCAGTCTGTCCAGTTTTTCCTGAAGTGGTGTGGTGTCTTTTTCAATGGATGATAACTCCTTTGCAATCTGTCCAAACTCTGTGTTATTTCCTACTGCAGTTACTACTGCTTTTCCTGTACCACTTGATACGAAACAGCCGGAATACAGCATGTTTTTCCGCTCTGCCACAGGTGTGGACTGAGGACAGACAGTATCTGCCTCTTTTGCTGCCGGAAGGCTTTCTCCTGTAAGGGAAGATTCATCTGCGCTAAGGTCATTGCTCTCCAATAATCTTGCATCTGCTACCAGCTTATCGCCTGTTTCTACTAAAAGGATATCGCCTACTACAATGTCCTTTTGCGGGATCAGCTGGGGTGCATTATCTCTTAATGCTTTTACCAGTGTATCCTCATTGATGCGGTTTAATGCCTCAAAAGCTTTGGCGCTTTTTCCCTCTGTGACAATGGTGATTACTACAGATAATGCGATCGCCGCGAAAATACCGGCGCATTCCAGGAAATTATATTCTCCTCCTGTCATATAGCGGGCAATGTTTACTCCTAAGGTGATCACTGCCGCAAAGATCAGCATCAGAAGCATAGGCTCTGTGGAAGCATCCCAGATTTTTTTGAGCAGAGATTCATGTTTTTCCCGGATAAATATATTGGATCCGTACTTTTTGCGGGACTGCTCTGCCTGTTCTTTTGTCAGGCCGCCGTTTCCGTCTGAATGCAGGTCTGAAAGTACCTGTTCAGGGGTTTTGGTGTATGCGTCTTTCATTTTTCTTCTCCTTATGTTTTTATATATTAAAAAACGAGACACCATGTATGACAAATAAGCCATACATGAGTCTCGTTATTTAAGACAAGCCAGGTCCTTGACCAGTATGTTGACTTGTCACACTGCCCTTACAGACAGTGCCACTACTCCCTCAGTTGGGTATTATATTACTCACAAGCCACGCGCTGATGCGCTCCACTGCCTGCTGTCGCAGGCGGCTCGCAATATTTCTATTTCTTAAAAGAAGCTCTCTTACGAAGAGTTGGATCCAGGATCTTCTTGCGGATACGCAGGCTCTCTGGGGTTACTTCCAGAAGTTCATCGGTATCGATGAAGTCCAGGCACTGCTCTAAGCTCATGATCTTAGGCGGAGTCAGCTTTAATGCCTCATCAGCACTGGAAGAACGTGTGTTGGTCAGTTTCTTGGTCTTGCAGACATTGATCTCAACGTCTTCTGCCTTCGGACTCTGTCCAATGATCATACCGGAATATACTTTAATGCCAGGTCCAATAAACAGAGTACCTCTCTCCTGAGCATTAAACAGACCGTAAGTAATGGACTCACCAGCCTCAAATGCGATCAGAGAACCGGTCTGACGATATGCAATATCGCCCTTGTACTCAGCATAACCGTCGAAAATCGTATTTAAGATACCATTTCCCTTTGTATCAGTCATGAAATCGCCTCTGTAGCCGATCAGACCTCTGGAAGGAATGGAGAATTCCAGTCTGGAATAGCCGCCGGCTGCCTGGCTCATACCCTGAAGAGCACCCTTTCTGGAAGTCAGCTTCTGGATAACAACGCCGGTGTATTCTTCCGGAACATCAATATAAGCTAATTCCATTGGCTCTAACTTGCGGTTACGCTCGTCATATTTGTAAAGTACCTCTGCCTTACTTACTGCAAACTCATATCCTTCACGACGCATATTCTCGATCAGGACAGACAGGTGCAACTCACCACGGCCGGATACCTTGAAGCAGTCTGCAGAATCCGTTTCCTCTACGCGAAGACTGACGTCCGTATTTAACTCACGGAACAGTCTGTCTCTTAAGTGACGGGAAGTGATGAATTTACCTTCCTGTCCGGCTAACGGACTGTCATTTACCATGAAATACATAGCGATGGTCGGTTCAGAAATCTTCTGGAATGGAATTGCTTCCGGATTCTCAGGGGAGCAAATGGTATCTCCAATGTGGATATCTGCAATACCGGAGATAGCTACGATAGAACCGATCTCTGCTTTCTGTACTTCAACTCTCTTTAAACCGTCAAATTCATACAACTTGCCGATCTTTATCTTTTTAAACTTATCCGGATCATGATGGTTTACTAAAACGCATTCCTGGTTCACTCTCAAACCGCCGTTGTCGATCTTACCAACACCAATACGGCCTACGAATTCATTATAATCAATGGTACTGATCAGAACCTGAGTTGGAGCTTCCGGATCACCTTCCGGAGCCGGGATATGCTTAACAATGGTCTCAAACAGAGGTCCCATATCATTATTTGTATCTTCTAATTCATATCTTGCGAAACCTGCTCTTGCAGATGCATAGATAAATGGACAGTCTAACTGCTCGTCAGAAGCATCCAGATCCATCATCAGTTCCAGAGTCTCATCAATAACCTCTGCCGGTCTTGCTTCCGGGCGGTCGATCTTATTGATGCAGACAATAACGGAAAGATTTAATTCCAGAGCTTTCTGAAGCACGAACTTTGTCTGAGGCATAGGACCTTCGTAAGCATCCACTACCAATACAACACCGTTTACCATTTTAAGTACACGCTCTACTTCGCCGCCGAAATCTGCATGTCCTGGTGTGTCAATGATATTGATCTTTGTATCCTTATAGTATACAGCAGTGTTCTTGGAAAGGATGGTGATACCTCTCTCACGCTCAATATCGTTGGAGTCCATTACACGTTCCTGAACCTCCTGGTTGGCACGGAATACACCGCTCTGCTTTAACAACTGATCTACCAGAGTTGTTTTACCATGGTCTACGTGGGCGATAATGGCAATATTTCTTACATCTTCTCTTTTTGTCTTCATAGTGATTATCTTCCTTTTATATATACGAATCTTTTTGTCTCAGCCACAATTTCGTAGTATATCATCCCACTTCCTATATTGCAAGGATTTTTTCTGCATTTTCTCTGTACTTTTATAGCAATATCAGTTCACCTCCGTACTCTCCATAGTACACTTCCCCGTCTGTGCGGATCGCTGCTCTGCCGTTTGTACTTTCCACCAGTTTTGATTGAAATCTCTCTTTCTGTTCCTGCGGCACTAAAAAGACAAATACCACCTTATCTGTATACTGGCTGTCCAGTATATTAATATCTTCTTTTGCCGCAAGGTACTGGATCTTGCCCACACTGTTATAATCCGTGGTCACTTCCATGCGCACTCCCTGTTTTTTCTCCAGAATCCAGGCACTTTCAATGGCCTCTTTTACTGCCCCGGAATAGGCTCTTACCAGCCCCCCTGTACCAAGGAGTGTGCCGCCGAAGTATCTTGTAACGACTGTGCACACGTCCATAAGACCTTCTCCCATAAGCACATCCAGCATTGGCTTTCCCGCGGTCTGGGATGGTTCCCCGTCATCACTGCATCTTGCTATCGGTGTTGCTCCCTCCCCTTTAATAATGTAGGCATAGCAGTTATGCCTTGCATCCCAGTATTTCTTCCTGGTTTCTTCTACAAAAGCCAGAGCTTCTTCCTCTGACTTTACAGGACGGATCTGGGCAATAAACCTGGACTTTTTCTCCACCAGTTCTCCCTGTCCTTCCTTATATATGATCTTACAGTTTTCCGCCACTTTATACGCTCCTTTTTGTTTATAACACGATTGTTCCGCACTTCGTGTTTTCACAATCTTCAAAAACACTCGTAATCCGCTCATTTTCTTAAAGAAAATGGCTACTTACTCATGTGTTTTTACGGGATATAATGCCATAAATCCTCCTGCAAGCAAGCTTGCGTCGGCTTTACGTCCTTCTATCCCTGGTGTTATCATAATATAAACGTAAGTCTCTTGCAAGTGGCTATTAGTATCTCCTTTTCATTGCTGCCCATGTATAGTATCCCCTTTTCAACTTCTGAAAATTGTTGTATAATCGTAGGAGTTTCATCGGTCATTTTCTATTCAAAATGCCGACACGCTGTATAAAGGAGATCATATGAACTACGGACAATATGAGACTGAGCGAAGGCTTAAGTCCCTTTCATCGAAGACAGGAAAGTACACATCCAAGTTAGTTTTTAATATTTTCAAGGCATTTTTTATCCTGTTCCTTTTTCTGGCAGTTGCAGGCGCAGCTGTTGGCTTTGGAATGATCAAGGGTATTATTGATAATGCCCCTTCTGTGGATATCATGAATATCCAACCGGACCGTTTTGCTACTACGGTCTATGATGCTGACGGAAACCTTACAGAGACTCTTGTTACCAGCGGTTCCAACCGTGAATCAGCTACTTATGAAGAACTTCCGGAAAATCTGGTCAATGCTTTCATTGCTATCGAGGATTCCCGTTTCTGGACTCATGACGGTATCGACCTTCGCTCCATTGCCAGAGCTGTAAAGGGCGTGGTAAGCGATGACTATTCCGGCGGCGGAAGTACCATTACCCAGCAGCTGATCAAAAATAATATCTTTTCCGGCGGTATGGAAACAAGCTGGGGAGCCCGCATTGAACGAAAGCTTCAGGAACAGTACCTGGCAGTCCAGCTGGAAAAAAACTCCGGTTTAAGTAAAGAAGAAACAAAAAAGACCATTATCACCAATTATCTGAACACCATTAACCTGGGCAGTAATACTCTGGGAGTTAAAGTTGCCGCACGCCGGTACTTTAATAAAGAGGTTTCTGACCTTACCCTTGCAGAATGCACGGTTCTTGCATCTATCACTTCCAATCCTTCCCGATATAATCCCATTACCAATCCTGATAATAACAATACCAGACGCCAGATCGTCCTTCGGAATATGGTAGAGCAGAATTATATCACCAAAGAGCAGATGGAGGAAGCACTGTCAGATGATGTATATGACCGGATCCAGAATGTAAACACAACGACCAAGGAGACCAGCTCCCACTACAGTTATTTTACCGATGAACTGATCGATCAGGTAACAGAGGCCTTAATGAAGAAATTAGGCTACACGGAAAGTCAGGCAAGCAATCTGGTATACTCCGGCGGCCTTAAGATCTACACTACCCAGGACCCGAAGATTCAGGCAATTGTAGATGAAGAAATCAATGATCCGGGCAATTACACTGTTGCTAAATATTCTGTAGAATATCGTCTTTCTGTCAACCATGCAGACGGCACCACTCAGCACTATTCTGAGGAAAATTTAAAAACATACCGCAAGAATACTTTAGGAGATACCTCTTTTGAGGGACTTTACAACAGTAAAGAAGAGGTTCAGGCAGACATTGACCGGTATAAAGAATGGCTTTTGAAAGATGGGGATGATGTGATCGCGGAGCGCCAGAACCTTATTTTGCAGCCTCAGGCTTCCTTCTTTATCATGGACCAGCATACAGGTGAGGTAAAAGCTCTTTCCGGCGGTCGCGGTGAAAAAACAGCCAGCCGTACCTTAAATCGCGCAACTAACGTTTACCGTCAGCCAGGTTCTTCTTTTAAAGTACTTACTTCCTTTGCTCCCGCTATTGATACTTGCGGAGCCACACTGGGAACTGTTTACTATGACGCGCCTTATACCATCGGCACCAAGACTTTCCGCAACTGGTGGGGAGACAGCCGGGGATTTACCGGTTATTCCAATATCCGTGAAGGCATTATCTACTCCATGAATATCATTGCAGTGCGCACTTTAATGGAAACTGTTACGCCTCAGCTGGGTGTGGAATATGCTGAAAATATGGGCATCACCTCTCTTACCAAAGATGACTTAGGCGCTGCCCTTTCACTGGGAGGTATTACCAAAGGTGTTTCCAACATGGAACTGACCGCTGCCTATGCTGCTATTGCAAATGGCGGTGTTTATACCACTCCAAGGTTCTTTACAAAGATCCTGGATCATGACGGTAAAGTGCTCATTGACAATGAACCGGAAACCAAACAGGTATTAAAAGACTCTACTGCTTTCCTGCTGACAGATGCCATGTCTGAATCCATGAAAGCCAACCGGAAATTCGCCCGCTCCGGCGTGTCCATTAACTCCACCAGTACCCGTGCAGCCCTTACAGGTATGTCGGCAGCAGGAAAAAGCGGTACTACCACCAGCAATAATGATGTATGGTTCGTAGGCTTTACCCCTTATTACACGGCCGGTGTATGGGGCGGCTGCGACAATAACCAGAAGTTAAAACACGGCAATGTAGACAACGGCGGAACCTCTTTCCACAAAGATATCTGGCGCAATATTATGAACCGGGTACATGAGGGACTGGATGATCCTGGATTTACTGTGCCGGACAGTGTAGAAACTGCTGAAATCTGCCGCAAATCAGGAAAACGGGCTGTATCCGGCGTATGTGACCACGATCCAAGAGGAAATGCAGTCTACACCGAATATTTTGCAAAAGGAACCGCTCCTACAGAAGTCTGCGACAAGCATGTAGCTGTAAGCATCTGTGCTGATTCCGGAAAGCGTTCTACCGAATACTGCCCGAATAAAACTTCCAGAGTATGCATGGTTCTTCCGGAAGGAGAAGAAAATCTGGCAACGGATGATTCCGTTTTCTCCATTCCAGACTACTGCAATATCCACAGTCGCAACTCCACTATCATCTCTCCTAACATTGAAGACGGAGGAAATTCTGATAGCAAAGCCACAGATCCTACAAAAGCTATGGTAGTACCTGTGGGCCCCGGTTATCAGCCTACTACTGCACCGGAATGGGAATATACAGGGCCTGGTGCAGGGCATTAACTTATTACTGTTCGTGCGTTGCATGAGCGGCAACCGCCCAGTTATCTTACGACACTTTCGGTTCCAAAAATGCCTACCCATGTATGTAAATTTCCTATGAAATCAGCGAACGCGCCACTGGCGACTCCTCGATATGCATGGCAATAAAAAAGGCTGCTGCAAAAGAAATCTCTTTCTTTTACAGCGGCCTTTTTATTTTCTGAAAACAGAACCTGTCTTAAAGATTAAGCTTCTGCTTCTTCGTATTCTTTTCGCTTTTCCTGATCATGTAACAGGTTCGTCATACTCTGTAAGCTGATACCCAGTGTAGATGTGTTGTGCAGCAACGCTGAGGTAGCAGGTGCGATTACACCGGCAACACCTAAAAGGATCAGTCCAAGGTTAAATCCGATGACAAAGCGGTAATTTCCGTGGATACGCTTCATCAAGCCATTGCTGATTGCCTTTAATGTTACCAGCTGGTACAGATTTTCCTCAGAGATCGTGATGTCAGCGATCTCTCTTGCGATCTCAGCACCTTCACTGATGGCGATACCTACGTCAGCTGCAGAAAGTGCAGGTGAATCATTGATTCCATCGCCGATCATAATGACCTTATGTCCCAGAGCCTTTTCACGCTCTACAAATCCAGCCTTATCCTCTGGAAGTACCTCGGAGAAGTACTGGTCAACGCCAACCTTTTCAGCTATTGCTCTTGCAGTTCTCTCGCTGTCACCAGTCATCATAACGATGTTTTTGATACCAAGGCTTCTTAAAGCATCTACTGTATCCTTTGCTTCCAAACGCAGCGGATCTTCGATGAGGATAACGGCTGCCAGCTTTCCGCCGATAGCCATATACAGATGAGAATAATATGGAGGCAACTCATCAAATGCTTTCTTATGCTCTTCTGGAATGGTGCACTGCTCATCATCAAATACGAAATGATGGCTTCCGATGACTACTCGCTCTCCATCTACATAAGTAGCAATACCGTGAGCTACGATATAGTCAACCTTAGAATGCATCTCTTCATGAACAAGTTTTCTGTTTACTGCTTCTTTTACAACTGCATTTGCCATGGAATGAGGGAAATGCTCCTCAAGGCAGGCAGCGATCCTTAAGATTTCATTCTTTGTCATATCATTGAACACAACGATATCTGCAAGTACAGGTTCTGCCTTTGTAAGGGTACCGGTCTTGTCAAACACGATGGTGTGTGCCTCAGATACAGCCTCTAAGAACTTACCGCCTTTTACAGTAATGTGATGGCTGTTTGCCTCACGCATAGCAGAAAGGACAGATAACGGCATTGCGAGCTTTAATGCACAGGAGAAGTCTACCATCAGGATAGACAGTGCCTTTGTGGAATTGCGTGTAAGCAGCCATGTAAGAACAGTTCCGCCAAGACTCCATGGAACCAGGGCATCTGCCAGACTTGCAGCCTTTCCTTCTACAGAGGATTTTAATTTCTCAGAATCCTCGATCATCTTTACAATACGCTCAAAACGGGTAGAACCGGCTGCATGTTTTACTTTAAGAGTAATCTCCCCCTCTTCCACTGCAGTACCTGCGTATACATAGGAACCAGCTTCCTTCTTTACCGGAACTGATTCACCAGTCATGGAAGCCTGATTTACCATAGCTTCGCCGATTACAACTTCACCGTCTAACGGAATCACATTTCCGACATGGACCGTTACCAAGTCCCCTTCTTTAATGTTGGATACAGGAACTAAAACTTCTGTGCCGTCTACATTCTGCCATACCTTTTCGATATTTAAGGACATGCTTCTCGCCAGATCCCCAACAGACTTCTTGTGAGTCCATTCCTCTAACAGCTCGCCAATGCCTAATAAGAACATAACCGATCCGGCTGTATTAAAGTCGCTTCTTATAATAGAAACAGTAATAGCCGTTGCATCCAGGACTTCTACTTCCAGTTTGCCCTTTAGCAGACAGCGGATCCCCTTAAATACATAACGAACTGCCTTTGCTGTAGTATAAACAGCTCTCAACCAGAATGGGAAGCAGGTTTTTGTAACCATTCGTACAGCCACATGTTTAAATAACTTTTCCTGATATTCTCTATTTAACTCACGTCCGCTGTCTGCAGGTACGACCTCTTCTAATTCTTTATTTTCATAAGAAAAGGTCCTAATGCGTTCCAGGATCTCATCCCTGTCGCCTTTATAAATAATAACTGCATCTGCGGTTCTCTCATAAACCTTTGCGTTCTGTACTCCCGGAAGAGTTCCCAGATAATACTGAAGCAGATCAGCCTGACGCAGGCTCATAACGCCTCTCTGGAATACATGGATACGGAATCTTCCGTTTATCTCATGCTTAATGGAAAATTTCATACGTATATCGCTCCCTGTAAAAGAAAGCCCGGGAAGTTTTCTCCCCAGGCTTTATAGATCATTTAATTAAGCCTCAGCAGTTGCTGCTTCTTCTTCGAAAGACTCTTCAGTCTGGCTCTCATCCTCGAAAACTTCTTCTTTGTTTCTCTGCTCGTTGATCTCCTTAGCCTCTGCAAGGATATCTTCTGCATTTTCCTGAATGTTAGTTGCAGTAGTCATAACACAGTCCTTAGCACGAAGGCCAGCTGCCAGACAGTTGATGTAGAACTTCTTAGCGTCCTTGCTACCTAAAACCTTAACACCAGCTGTACCGAACAGTACACCGCTTGCAAATAAACCAATCTTCTTTACTTTACCGATATCTAACATCATATTTTTATCCTCCTTAATTATCAG
>CAVFER010000031.1:0-31845 GCA_963621525.1 bacterium
TCATTATAAGCGAGAACCTTTTTGGAATCAAATAAATTTTCCATGAACATTCTTTCGCCTCTCCTCTTTTTGAAAAGAAGGCGACCAACTTTTTATCGTTGATCGCCCTCGGGCTTTCTTTCATTTCCAAGTCCATTTTTCCTGCTTTTCCCACTTTACACCTCAATGGTCAGATACCCTGAAGTTCCCTCTCGCTTTGGGGTTGACTTTTCACAGTTAATGCTTACTATATTAGTAGACGTTTTTCCTTCAGGAGGTTTTTATGAAAAAAATCATTTTAACCGGCGGCGGTACTGCCGGTCATGTTACTCCCAATCTTGCACTTCTCCCTTCTTTAAAGAAGGCGGGCTATGAAATCCGTTATATCGGTTCTTATCAGGGCATCGAACGCAAGCTGATCGAAGGGGTAGGTATTCCTTATGACGGTATCTCTTCCGGTAAACTGCGCCGATACTTTGATCTGAAGAATTTTTCTGATCCGTTCCGTGTTGCAAAGGGCTATTTCGAGGCCCTTCACATTATGAAGCGTTATAAACCAGATGTGGTATTCTCAAAGGGCGGTTTTGTTGCTGTGCCAGTTGTGCTGGCTGCAAAGCATTATAAGATTCCTGTTATCATCCATGAATCAGATATGACTCCCGGTCTTGCAAACAAGATCTGCATCCAATCTGCTGCAAAGATATGCTGCAACTTCCCGGAGACTCTTAAATATCTCCCAAAAGACAAGGCTGTCCTTACAGGTTCTCCTATCCGTGCAGAGCTTTTAGAAGGCGACCGCAGTGCCGGTCTGTCCTATGCCCACTTAAATGAAAACAAACCTGTTCTTCTGATCATCGGCGGAAGCCTTGGATCGGTTGCTGTAAATACGGCAGTACGAAAGATTCTTCCACAGCTTTTAAACACCTTCCAGGTAATACATATCTGCGGTAAAGGCAATCTTGACGAGAGCCTGATCGGTACCAATGGATATGTACAGTATGAATACGTAGATGCACCTTTAAAGCATCTGTTTGCAGCTGCTGATGTGGTCATTTCCCGTGCCGGAGCCAACTCCATCTGCGAACTTTTAGCTCTCCGCAAGCCGAATCTTCTGATCCCGCTTTCTGCTGCTGCCAGCCGCGGAGACCAGATCTTAAACGCAGATTCCTTTGCACGCCAAGGCTTTAGCAAAGTCTTAAAGGAAGAAGACCTTTCTGACGAAACTTTAAGCACTGCTGTTTTTGACCTTTATAAAAACAGGGAAACTTATATAAATACCATGGAAAAGAGCAGTCTCAGCAATGCGGTAGAAACCATTACCGGTCTGATCGAATCCTGCGTTTCCCATTCTTAAACCAACTGATCACTGTTCATGCACTGCATGACCAGTAACAAAATATCTTTTTTCTGACAGGAAGACTTGTCCGTTCTTATGACCAGTCTTCCCGTTTCAAAAGAGATTTTAGATACTTTCTGTAATTTCAACTCAGCAACCTTCTGCCAGCTTTCCGGCATCCGGTCCACTTCATCCATCCGTTTGATCATAAATGATTACAGACAAACTTTGATCTTCTCTGCTGCTTCCGTCAATTCTTCTGCTGTTGCTGTACCTGGTACCCAGTTGGCGATTTCCTTAGGACCGCCTTCATAACGGGGGATCACATGCATATGGAAATGCATTACAGTCTGTCCCGCTGCTTCCCCATTATTCTGAACCAGATTAAATCCGGCGCAGCCTAACCCTTTTTCCATAGCGGCTCCTATCTTCGCTCCCAGTGGAAGTACTTTTGCCGCTGTTTCTTTATCCAGCTCACATACATTGGCAAAGTGCTTTTTAGGCAGGATCAATGAATGTCCCTTTGATGCCGGCCCCAGATCCAGGATCACACGGAAGTCCTCGTCCTCATAAACAGTCGTTGAAGGAATTGCCCCCCTTGCAATCTTACAAAAAATACAATTGTCTTCTGCCATTTCTAATTCCTCCTCTTCTGTGCCGATAGGCGCTTTTTTTGCTTATAATACTAGCATAATTTCTTTCCATTGTTAAGCATATTTCTGCAATATCTCCGAGAAATCATTCCCTTAGTCTGTCTGTTTTTTTCACCTCCCATCGCATTATGTCTGTTCTTATTTCCAGAAATATTTCTCTTCTGCGATCTGTACTTCATCCCCTTCTTTTAATATTGTTTCCTCATTGGCCGCCAGCAGTCTTCCGTTGACTTTTGTCCCATTTGTGGAATTTAAGTCTGTAAGGAAATAATCTCCATCTTTTTCCATGATCCGCACATGAAAACGGCTGACCGTAGGCTTATCCAGAATATAATCCGCCAGCCCCGTATGCTTTCCTATTACAAAAGGCACATAGTCAACAGGAATATCTAGGTTTTCCGGCTGCGCCGATACAAATACATGACCCGGCTCTTCTTTTGGCGTAAGAAGCATAGTCTGAAATTCTTCCGGCTCTTTTGCAGTTTCTGTTCTGTACAGATCCTTCCGCTCCGGTACTTGAGACGGTCTTATCTGTTCCTCCTGATGCTCTTTATTATCATAAATATTATGAGACACCTTTTCTTCCTCAGAATCTTCATAAAAGACTCTCCATGGGTCTTCTGTCTCCGCCTCTGCTGCCTTAATTTTCCCATTTTTTCCCACTTTTTTAAGAATAAAATGACTTAGGATAATGATAACCGCCAATATACCTCCTACAGCGGCCCCGCAGATCCAAAACTCTGCCAGTACCTCTGATCCATATAAAAACCAGGTACCTCCCGCAGCCACCGCCAAAAATACCAGCAGAAAAAACAGCTTTTTTACCAGCCTTAAGCCGCTGCTTTCCTGAAATGATTCCGATATTTCCGAATCTTCCGATTCCTCCGGCTCCAGGTTTTCCTTCCATTCCCGGATATCTTCTCTGTTTTCTCTGAAATCTCTAAGATCTCTGAAATTTCGGCCAGATTTCTCTGCTTTTGCCATTCTTAGATTTCTTTCTGTTTCTTCTCCTGATACCGGATCTGGCATTTTCTCCGGCATTTTTTCCGCCAGTATCCCCATCATATCTTCTAAGCTGTAGTTATCCTTCATACAGGTCTGGTACAATCCATAGGTAAGGACTACACATTCACGGTCTTTATGATCGATATGTTTCATCAGATACTGGATAAACAACGACAGCTTGCTGTTAAAATCCTCTTTTCTGCCTGGTATGACACAAAATCCAGTCTTGAACCCTTCCGGATCTACATAGATTAAATCTGGATCTAAAAGGATCCCTCCATCTCCTAAAAGATAGGCTTCTATCCGGTCCAGTGTTTCATAAAGCTGATAAAAAAAGCTCCTTACCTGTTTTTCATCAGCCGGCTGACTTTCAAACAATCGGCTGATTGGCTGACGGGAAGTAATATCATAGCAATATACAGGACTTCCATCGATATATTTGATCTTCATTTTTAAAAGACCGGGGATCTGGTTTTTTGCCAGCATTCCTGTTTCATAGCTTTCTGCCATTTCTCCGTCTTCCATTTTTACCGTCATATAGCTGCGCTTCATTTCTCGCATATATTCAATTTTCATCTGTCTCCCCCGGTTATCAGCGTAATCTTTCGCAGGAATACTTCTGGACGGAATGCTGTCCCTTCGATCTGTTTTTCCCAATGGCCCCCTGTAGCTTTTCCTGTGCGTTTTTCTCCCTTTTCCTGTATGGATATCCCAAAATCTGTAAACCGAAGCCGTAAACCTTTGTGTTCTTTAAAAAACTGTTCTATATCCCGGATATTTTCCCCTTTTTCATGGCGACATTTTTCCACTGCTTCATGAAGCACCATTGCCGAAACCGTCTCATCATGAATCCGGCCGGCATTTCCCATAAGTGCTGCCAAAGAAAATAAAATAACTGCCATAACACAGGCTGCTTCTACGGTAATACTGCCCTGTTTTCTCACAAAAGCAGCACCCCCAGTCCTACCGGGAATATAAACGGAAGCAGCGGAAGACGTGTTAAAACTGTTTTTCTCCCTCTTCTCATCAACAGGCATACTGCCACCGGAAAACACAGAAATAAACCTCCCATTAACAGAAACATATTTTTCCAGAATCCTAAAAACAGCCCTGAAACCAGAAAAAACCAGCCATCTCCTGTACCCACAGCTTCCTCTGTAACCGCAGAAAGCCCTAAAAGCAGTAATCCCGGCAACAGATTCAAAACCAATTCCAGAACTAAAACTGCTATAAACCAGAATATTTCTTTCCCGCTTCTTCCTGTTTCTTCGCAGATCATCTGCTGCAGACTGCAAAGGATCTGTATTCCACGGACCATCAGTCCCGCCATCCCCCAGATATAAAAAGTAGATGCCCGGATACTTTTTTTCTTTAAATCCTGCAATGCAGCAGAAATCAGAAATAATAAAAACCCCACTCGGGAACCTGCTTCTATATACAATGTAACATCCACTTTTCCTTCTCCTTTTTCGGTCGATTCCAAAAGAACATATCCAACTACTGGCTGCAATAAGAGCAGGCCCCCAGATATTCCACCTGGTCTAAAGATACCTCCTGCACATAGGCGCTAAGAGATCTGCAGTCATCTCTGGTATGATAGCTTTCCCCATAAGGAAGTACATAAACATCCCCTCCGGTTCCACTGATTTTACAGGAAGCACAGGGCTTATATTTCTTTCCATCCAGGTTACGGAGACTTTCCAACTCTGCTGACTGTACTTGTTTTAAATCATGAAACAGATAATGGCAGTTTCTCTGCCTGTGATATCGGGTTGACGATTTTCCTATATATACTATGATCTCCTCTTTTTCCCCGGCTGACGCATTTTTTCTTTCTCTGCCTCCATCTGCTCCTGTCCAGAGTCTGCGGCTACATACTGTTTCCACCGGTATGTTTTGGATCCCAAATACAGAAAATGGCAGAGGCATTTTATATCGCATTATGATCTGTATTCTTTCGTCTTCTGTTATCCTGGTTCCGTAAAAATCCAGATCCTGCACCCATTTTTCTGGTATTTTTCTTTTTACGGCTGCCACAGCATAGGCAGCCGTAACCTTTTCAAGGACCCAGTCATCCCTTTCATCTTCTGCCCGGCTGGCGTCTATTTCTTTCCCATTTCCATTTTCATATAACCAGGCACCATAAGCATACTGGCTGATCTCTTCTCCCACAGTCTCTGCCGCTCCCTGGATCTGTCTCTGTCGATCCATTAACACCATTGGCATAAGCAGTGTTACGCAGAAAAACACCATAAGAGGGAAACATAAAGCTGCTTCTAAAGTAAGACTTCCCTGTAAGGAGACCCGTGATAATGCCCTTTTTCCGGATTCTTTTTTCTTTTTAAGATAAATTTGAACTTTGCAGATTTGTACTTGGAGAGGTGCACAAATTTTTTTTAAGTATCTGGGATTGGAGTGTCGTGTTAGAGATTTAGATTGAAAACAACTCCGAAAAAAGAGCATCATCACAGGCCCCCTTTCAAGGCTTGGAAAGATAATTTCCACTGACCGAAAAGCGAACTTTTCTTAAAGTTTTCCACGGTCCTGCTGAAAAAAATACAGGTTTTCCACAAAATGCAGCTTCTGCATCCACCATGCAGACGCACTTTTCCAAAAGGAAATCCGGCTGTTCCTTCCTTATGTTCATCTGCATCATATCCATCATCCGAAAAAGAGGTTCACTTCCATAGCTGACAAACAGAAACATTCTGAGATATCCTGTCAGATCCAGTCCTTTTTTACTGCCTGATCCACTTTCATCCCCATTTCCATAAGCACCAACTGTTCCATTCTCTCCAGGATCAGGCAGTTTTCCCTCTGCACCCATCTTCAAAACGCCTTCCAGACTTAACTGCCAGTCTGACGCCGTCTTCACAAGAGGTACTTTTCCGCCATTAAACAGGCAGCGCACATCCACACATGCTTCTGCCAGTGCCCAGATTCCCATTACAAAGAAAGTCACTACTGCCGTCAATGGAAGAAGTCCTATATCTCCTGTAATAGCCGCTGCAAGTGCCTCTGCCTCCTGACGTTTCTGTCCATCTGATAAGATATGGACCAAGTTTAAGCCTTGTCTCACAGAAACCAGCCTTAAAACCGAGGCTTCCAGATTTTCTTTATCTGTCTTCTTTCCATATAAGATGTATTCCATCTCATAAATATCACCATTTTCCATTTTCTTTTGAAAATGAGGGAAATAACGGACTCCGTATTCAGCCACCAGAAGTCGGTCCACAAGGCCAGACACGCCACTAACACGTTCCGTTCCCCACTCGGAAAGGATAGAAGGCGCCTGGACCAGATCTGGTTTCCCACCAGAAATTTCACTGTCTTCCGGCAGCACCAGCTTTAAAATCCCTTTTCCGGTCATAGACCTGATCCGCTCCAGCCAGCTTTCTTTTTCTTTATCTTTTACTCCAAAAGAAACACCTAAAGACAATGCCGGATATCCGGCCATATGACTGATCACCGGTTCCCACAGTTCTTCTTCATCCAGTTCATCCTCTTCATCTGAAGGTTCCCAGTCATCAATGTACTGGATCACATCTTCCGCCTCTTCTATAAGTCTCTCCACGAAGGAAATATTGGCCCGACTTTCTTCTGTAAGACTTTGGATCTGCTTTCTTCGCTCTCCGTCCTGGGAAATATAGGTTTCATAAGACCGGATCCGTTCATCTAACATCTGTCTGGAAGTGCCTTCAAGATCCTCCTCTGCCTCAAAAATCTCCCTGCTTTCACTTAAGGCCCGTTCCAGACGATCCGCCTGTTTTTCATAAGAGTTCACCAGACCAGGCACTGCCTGTAAGCTTTTGATCACAGCACGGCACTTTTTAATCATTCCCTCTCCATCCAGAGATTCCAGACAGCTAATTCCCTCTTCCCAGTCCTGTTTCTGCTTTTCCAGCTTTCCATTCAGCTTTTCCATGGCTTTTTCCAAGGCAACCGCCTCTTTGCCATGTTCTTCATAAAGGTCAGATATATGATTGACACCGGATGCATTTTTTATCCCCTCTAAGGCTTCTTTTGCATCTCCTTCTGTCATGGCATCCCACAGCACTCCCACAAGACCGTATTTCATATAGTCCAGTATCTCCTGTTCCATACAGCTGCCTCTTCCTTCTGTAAGAGCTGCCATATCCTGGATCACTGCTTCTTCTGTCTTAAGAGGATACCAATTTTCAACCTGCATATATGGTTCCAAAAATCCTTTTAATTCCTCTTCCAGAGCAGCTTTGCTGTCCGCTTCCAGTCCCAGGATACGGTACCCCTGCCAAAATTTTCTGTGATACTGGGCCATAAGTGAATCCATAGAAGCGTCCACAGCCATGCGCAGATACAGTCGTTCCCCCATTGTCCGAGCCGATTCTGCCATAACCAGAAGAAGCGTCATAAGCATTACCAGGATCATTGCAAGGAAGACCGTCACTTCGCCTTTTTTATCGGTATGTAAATGATTCTTATGTGAAAGCATCCCGTTGTTAATAAACTTCTTTAGTTTTTGTATTGATCTGCTTAAAGATATTTTCAAGCAAAGTATTGATCTGTTTCTTGAACACAATGGCCAATCCGATCAAAACAACCAGGATCAGGACCAGTTCTATCACCCCCACTCCCATTTCATCCGCCATAAATCCCTTTAAAATACTGTTTCCGTTTTCTTCTCGCATTTCAACGTCCTCCTTCTAAATTTTTCTTCCTCTCTTACATCGTCAGAGGTTCATTCATTACCCAAATGCAGTCCATGCCGGAACCATGATCATCACCATGACTACTCCCAGGAGCAAAAACAGCGGGATTAACAGTTTCGTTCCTGCTTTTTCTCCCATACGCCGGGCCTGATGCTTTCGCTGTTCAAAAGCGTCTGCCATTTCCAGCCTTAATGTTTCTCTTAAATTTTTTGAGCCGTTTTTCCGGTTCTGCTCTAACAGTCCGGAAAGCTTCATATACTGCTGCAGGCCGCATCTGGTACCAAATTCTGCAAACGCTTTGGCCTCTGAGATCCCGCTTTTTAACTGATTACTGGTGATGTACATTTCTTCGTATACATAATGCGTTTCACTGCGGCCCTCTTTTACCGCCTTTTTATAATCTTCTGCAATCTTATCCCAGGCTGTGCGTATACTCATCCCAGCTCCTAAAAAGATGATCAAACGGGAAAGCATCTCTGAATGGTCCATTAAAAGCTGGTTTTTTCTGTCTTCTTTGGCCTTCTCGCAATCGTTTTTTTCTTTAAAACAAAGGAGCACTGCTGCAGTCACCCCCAATAAGCACATCTGCGCAAACACAGGCTGCCTTGGGCCATGATAAGAGATCATCCTTCCCTCATACTCCGAAGGAAGGGTCAACGTCTGTGATCCCTGCTGCACCTCTTCCTCCTGTTTTAACAACCGTGCAAAGTTTCTTATTTTCTGCTCTTTTTCTGTATACAGTGCCGGTTTTACAGTCACAGAAAGAAGATATTCTTCCGGCCAGTTTCCATCACTCATCCTGACTGTCAGGTTGATTTTTTTCTGTTCAAAACCAGCTGCCAACTTTTCTTCCAACTTCTCTAAATGCAGTGTTCCATCGCTTTCCAGTATCTCAGAGTCTGATGACTGCCAGCTTAAAGCGATCCCGTACTCCGGCCACACAGTGATCAGTTCCAGATCTTTTCGCACCTCTTTTAAAGAAAGATTTTCTCCTCGTATCTTTTCTGGCAACTGATCTAATATTTCTTCATAAAGGTTATATACTTCTTCTTTGGTGTACTGTTTTGGATAAATCCTCAGATCAAGAGGAACCTCTCCTCCCGACTCAAAAAGCCCCTTTATATAAAGTTCCTGTTCTTTGTAGCTGTCATCTGCAGCCGGCCTTTCCAGGATATTTCCCGTTTTTATCACAGGATCTGCCTCCTGTACCATCCAGGCTGCTGCCCCCAAAAGTACACCTGCACCAATACAAAACAGCTGCTTTTTCCAGCGCCATATTGTTTTCATCCTGATCATCTTCCACATTTTGCCTCTTCCTGCTTTCTACGGATACCAAACCGCACCCAAGGAGCCCCTATTTCTATATCGGGATATCCAGGACCCTTTTTGCCAGATAAACAGCTCCCACATACACACACAGACAGACAGTCATACAGATCCGCCCCAGCCAGGTGTGATACATGCTCTGAAAAAAGCCCGGGGATGTAAAATCGATATAAAGGATGATGCCAAAAGGGATCCCGTTCATGATCTTTTGCTCAAACACTCTGGCCGCTGTCATGGTATGAATCTCTTCCCGTACCTGTATCTTATCCCGTATGATACCAGCTGTCTGGCTGATAATATCTGTCAGCTCCCCACCGCTTCTTTTAGCAGCTGTAAAAACCTGAGCAAACTGGTCTATGTCCTGTATCCCGCTGCGTCTTCCCATATCCGCCAGTAAGAGCTCCGCCGGGCGGTTCATTCGGATCCCCGCCGCTATATCTGAAAATTCTTCTGTTATCATCCCCTCTGCCCCGTACAACACTTCCAATTCCTTTACACTCATAAAAAAGCTGTTTTCCAGAGAATATCCAGCACTTAAAAAAGAGGCCAGAACCAGTATTCCTTCCTTAAACTGGAGAGTCAGCTGGCGGATCCGCTCTTTTTTCAGATCTTTTTTCTTATAAAAGGGATAATAAAGGGCTGCCGGAAGAAACAGAATAAATACGGCCACACTGCGGTAAAAGGTATAAGCACAAAGCCCGTCTGCCGCTATGCCAAGAGCTGAAAAATACAGCCACTCCTTTGTTTTTAGCTGATATTTTCTATAATCAGGCGGCCTTGCCCGATTCATCCCATTTTGTTTCTCAGTTCCGGACAACTTCTTTTTAGTCCCAAACATCTGCAAGTTTATCCCTTGCTTTAAGTTCTCCGCATTTTTTAAGCCTTTTTTCTTTCCTGTCATAGAAAAAAAGGATTTCCTGCTCCACTTTTCCATTTTCATAGCCCCCTATCTCCACAATAGACAATACTTTTCTGCTGCCGTCCTTTAATCGCCCCAGATGGACCATGATATCCAGCGCTGAGGCGATCTGGCTGCGGATGGCATCCAGAGGCAGATCCGCCCCCATCAGCACCATTGTTTCCAGCCTTGAAAGCATATCCTGAGGACTGTTTCCATGGCCTGTAGAAAGAGATCCCGGATGTCCTGTATTCATAGCCTGAAGCATATCCAGGGCTTCTCCACCTCTTACCTCCCCTACGATAATGCGGCTGGGGTTCATTCGCAAAGACGCTTTGATCAGCTGACTGATGGTTATCTCCCCTTCTCCCTCTGTATTTGCACTGCGTGTCTCCATACGTACCAGATTGGGCACATGGCAAATCTGCAGCTCCGCGGAATCTTCAATCGTGATCACCCTCTCTTTCTCCGGTATGAAAGAAGAAAGTGCATTTAAAAACGTCGTTTTTCCTGAGTTTGTGCCACCGCTGACAAAAATGTTGTACCTTGCCTCCACCAGCTTTTCCAGAAAATCAGCCGCTTCTTGCGTAATCGCCTGAAAACGGATCAACTTTTCTATAGTAATCGGTTCCGGAAACTTACGGATTGTTACTACCGGTCCATCCAGAGCCACCGGCGGCAGTACGATATGGACGCGGGATCCATCTTCTAATCGGGCATCGGCAATGGGACTGGACACATTTACGATGCGGTTCACCTTTCCTACAATTTGCTGGATAATGTCCTCCAATTGCTCTGTTTTCTCAAATCTGCGGTCCCACAACTGCATTTCACCCTTCTTTTCTATGAAAATCTTTCCTGCTCCATTGATCATGATCTCTGTCACTTCTTTGTCATCTAACAGTTCCTGAAGGATATCCAGACGGCGAAAACTGTCATACAGACTGTTGCGCAGCCATAACCTCTCCTTTAAAGGCAGATAGACCTCTCTTCCTTTCTGACGGATGGCTGTATCAATCTGATCATAGAGCTGCTCATCTTCCAGATAGACCTGATCTTTTAGCTGTCCTAATACATTTCTTCTCAGTTCTCCCCGGATTCCTTCTCTTCTTCCGGGCAAAGGCATCTGCTCTTGTGTCATCTTTCATACCCCCCTTCCAGAAGTTTTCTCACAAAGTCCCCCATTTCGCCCCAGATCAGCTGTTCCATATAGTTTCCCTTAGGTGTTGTCATCCTAACCGTCGGCAAACGAAGTTTCTGTATTTTTTCACGTATCCCCCGATCATCTGCTTCTTTTAAATATTCCTCAAAGTCTTCCACTTTTGCCGCTGACACCTGATCGTCCAATACCGGCATATAAATAACATCACAGGCTTCAAACAACTGAACGGCTCCCTTTCCCATATGCCCCATATCTACAATGATCCGTCCATATCCGCTTTCTGCAGCGATTTTTTGAAGAAATCCTTTTATCTCCTCGGGCATGATCTGATCTAAATCTTCCCCATAAGAAACTGGCGGGATATAGTCCACATTTCCACTGGATAAGATCATAGATTTTAATCTGAGCCAGTTAAAATCTCCTTTTTGATACAGATAAAACACGTCGGAAAGATCCTGGTCATAGCCCCCGCAGACCAGCTTTGAAAACCCGGAGTATTCCTCCAGACTGATAAATAAAACTGCCTGACTTTTTCCCAGCATATGAGCCAGAGTCAGGGAAAAGGAAGTCTTTCCGCAGCGACCCACCGGAGAATAAATGCCCATGACCAAAGCTCGTTTTGCCATCAAAGCCAGCCCCGGCTGAGCAGGCGCCGTGCAGTAACAGGCCATTACTTCCTGCAAAATACAGTCTCCGGACTGGTATTTATACACCGACGTTTCTTCCTTTGTTTCCTCTTTTGCCACAAATTCACCGTCGCAGAGGATCATTTTCAACCCTGCTTTTACCTCTTTTGCTTTTCCACGTACCTTTTCCCCTGCCAGAAGGATCTCAATATCATGAGTCTGCCCATACTCCTTTAATTTTTCCAGATCTGAAAATGCCATTGCCTGAAAAGGAAATGTTTCTTTCTGGTTCACATATTCTGCAAGTCGTCCTGCATACAGCGGATCTACGTCGTATACAGCCATTACTTTTACCATCTTTCATCCTCCTTAAAATCCGCCGTATCTTACAAGAATCAGAACAGCACCTGCACAAAAACAGGCCCCCAAGGGGATCACACATCCTGCTCCATCCCGGGACGGAATATAATATTTTTCCATTTTTTTACAATTGAACACTTGCCTGATATAGGCAGATAAATAGAGAAAACGATAACATGCGCTGTTATCCCGCAGCATTTTAAAAAAAGAAAGGATCGCTCCCAAAAGAAGTCCTGTTACTAATATCTCTGTTGTTTTTCCAAGACCAAACCAGGCTGCACAAACAGCTGCAAGCTTCATATCCCCGGCTCCTACCAGTCCAAAATGGGAAAGAAACACCCCCGGGACTAATACAAGAACAGCCCGGACCACATAAGCAGCCGCTGCCCCCAGAAACCACTGTATTCTTTCAACCTCTGATATCTCAGCTACTATAAAACTGCTCTGGACGACCAGTGAAATGATCCCCAGTATGGTTTCAAAACCAATCACCTTATTTGGAATCCGGTAACACTTCCAGTCACTTACCCCGGCATAAACTATTCCGGCCAAAAACAGACCCTTCACAAGACAATTTGAATCAAAATAAACCGAAACTTCCACCTCCCCTGCAAAAAGGACAAAAGAATATACTTTCCCCGCTGATAGAAATCAAACACAAACTACAATCGGATACTGTGCTGAAAACGCACTCAAAAAATTACAGAATTAAAAATAAATAAATAGATTTTCTTGAGAATGTGACCTTATTATGCCGTATTTTATCCCCTCTGTCAAGAGCTTTTTTTAATCAATTTCAGATCGGTTTTTTCAACAGTTTTTCTATTGACCCCTATATGCAGTAATGGTAAAATAATATTAGTTCAAAAATTTAAACCAAAGGAGGAAACGGCTATGACAACGGTACAGGATCTGCAGAAACAATTTCATTGCTGCATGCCTCTTTTTATTGCTCTGGGCGATAAGGTTCGTCTTTCTATTGTGGAACTTCTCTGCGAAGAAGCCATTAAAACCGGCAATCCCCAGAGAACCATCGATTTTGAATGCAATGCCATGAATGTAAATGAGATTACCCGCCGTACCAGCCTTTCCCGACCTGCCATATCCCATCATTTAAAAATATTAAAAGATGCAGGCCTGGTGGGTGTACGTCAGGACGGGACAGCCAATTACTACTATCTCACCTTGCGTGACTCCACCCGCTCTTTAATGGAGTTGGGATATCGATTAGAAGAGTTCATGTGATCCATGCATAATTTTTTCCCCGGTAAACTAATTGATGCCAGAGTACATCAAAACGGTTGGGAAAGGAAGATTTATGCCAGGATTTCTAAAGACCATTTGTGAAGCTGCAACCGCACCATCACTGATCGACTGCTATATCTACGAATGGAATGCAGCGCAGCTGCGCTATCAGTTTTTGCTGAGAAAATTCAAAAACATGGAGGACTGACAACATGAGTACCTGGTATGAACAAGCTATCTTTTATCATATGTATCCTTTGGGGATGACCGGAGCCCCGAAGACAAACGAGCAGACAGAGGTGACAGACCGGTTTAAGGAACTGGATCAGTGGATCCCACATATCCGTTCTTTAGGCTGCAATGCCATCTACATAGGTCCTCTTTTTGAATCATCCAGTCATGGCTATGACACCAGAAATTACAAGCTGGTTGACAGACGGCTGGGAACCAACGAAGATTTCCGCGACTTTACAAAGCTTTGCCATGAAAATAGCATCAAAGTGGTAGTTGACGGCGTTTTCAACCACACAGGCCGTGAGTTTTTCGCCTTTAAAGATATCCAGGAGAAGAAATGGGACTCTCCTTACAAAGACTGGTACAAAGGTGTGAATTTCGGCTGGCAGAGTCCTTTAGGTGATCCATTTGGCTATGAAGCATGGCAGGGACATTTTGAACTGCCCTGTTTAAATCTTTATAACCAGCAGGTAAAAGATTATCTTTTTGATATGATCCGCTTCTGGGTAGACGAGTTTGACATTGACGGCATCCGTTTAGACTGCGCTAATATCCTGGACTTTAATTTTATGAAAGAAATGAGAGCAAAGACCGCTTCCATGAAACCGGATTTCTGGCTTATGGGAGAAGTGATCCACGGGGATTACAGCCGCTGGGTGAACCTGGAAATGCTTCATTCTGTCACTAACTACGAACTGCATAAGAGCATTTACTCTGGCTTTAACGACCATAACTTCTTTGAGATCGCACACAATGTACGCCGTCTGGAAGCTATTGGAAGACAGCTTTATACCTTTCTTGACAACCACGACGAGGACCGTATTGCCAGCAAATTAAGGGTAAAAGAGCATCTGTATCCTGTATACACCTGTTTAATGACTCTTCCGGGAATCCCATCGATTTACTACGGCGGTGAATGGGGAACAGAAGGAAAACGTACCTCCACCTGTGATGATGACCTGCGCCCCTGCATTCTGGCTGAAAAGATCCCGGAATTAAACTGTGAGCTTACCAATTTCATTTCCAGACTTGGAAAGATCCATGAAGAAAATGAAGAACTGCATACAGGAAAATACCAGGAACTGCTTCTTACTAACAGACAGTATGCCTACGCAAGATGGGGAAATAACAGCCTGATCATCACTGCTTTAAATAACGATGACAACGAAGCGACATTAAACATTCCTGTTCCGATCCAGGCACAGACAGCAGTGGATCTTTTAAACAGTGATCATGAAACCGGCGAGAATAAAGTTCTGCCTGTACAAAACGGCAGACTGGAAGTTAAATTAAAGGGCAACTGGGGTGCTGTCCTTAAAATTAAGGGGGAAAATTAATATGACAACGAGAAAGCAGGCGGGCCAGACAAAGAAAACCACATCGGCCGCAGCCCATAAAACCACCAGAAGAAACACAGGAGCAAAAACCACAGCGAAAACTGCGTCTTCCAGAGGCACTGCTGCAAAATCTGAAACAGCAAAAAAAGCATCTGGTTCTGCAGCTGCCAAAAAGGATGCAGGAAACACCGGCCTGATCTCCGATCTGGACTGCTATTTATTTGGCGCAGGCACCCACTATGAGATCTACAAGAAACTGGGCGCCCATCCTATGACCTACAAAGGCAAAAAAGGCATTTATTTTGGCGTATGGGCACCACATGCCCAGGCAGTCCACCTGGTAGGCGACTTCAACGGCTGGAACCCGGAAGCCAATCCTATGGCAAAAGTAGGACAGTCCGGAATCTGGGAGTATTTTAATGCAGGTATGCAGGTAGGCGAGCTTTATAAATTCGCCATTACCACTGATACAGGAAAGATCCTTTACAAGGCAGATCCTTTTGCCTTCAGCGCAGAATACCGCCCGGGCACTGCTTCCGTTACCGCAGATATCAGCGGATTTTCCTGGAATGACGGTGACTGGATCTCAAAGCGGTCACAGGCAGATATGACAAAACAGCCCATCAGCATTTACGAAGTACACTTAGGCTCCTGGAAGAAGAAAGACCGGGCAGAAAAAGACGGATATTATACCTATGTGGAAGCGGCTCATGAACTGGCTGCCTATGTAAAAGAAATGGGATATACCCATGTAGAGCTTATGGGCATTGCAGAGCATCCATATGACGGCTCCTGGGGATACCAGGTAACCGGATATTTTGCCCCCACCTCCCGTTACGGAAGCCCGAAAGATTTCATGTATTTCGTAAATTACTTACATAAAAATGGCATCGGCGTTATCCTTGACTGGGTTCCGGCTCATTTCCCCAAAGATGCCCACGGACTGGCTGATTTTGACGGTCATCCTCTTTTTGAATACGAAGATCCTCGCAAAGGAGAGCACCCGGACTGGGGCACCAAGGTCTTTGATTACGGCAAAAATGAGGTAAAAGACTTCCTTATCAGCAACGCTCTCTACTGGGTAGAAGAATACCATGTAGACGGCCTTCGTGTAGATGCCGTTGCTTCTATGCTGTATCTGGACTACGGCCGGGAAGCGGGCCAGTGGGTGCCAAATAAAAACGGCGGAAACCAGAACCTAGAAGCCATTGAGTTCTTCAAGCACTTAAACACTGTTGTCCAGGGCCGTAACCATGGCGTTGCCATGATCGCAGAAGAATCCACTGCATGGCCGAAAGTAACAGAACATCCGGAAAATGACGGCCTTGGCTTTACCTTTAAATGGAACATGGGCTGGATGCATGATTTCCTGGAATATATGAAATTAGACCCATATTTCCGCAAATACAACCACAACCGCATGACTTTCAGCCTGACCTATTTCACCAGTGAGAATTACATTTTAGTACTCTCCCATGACGAGGTGGTACACCTGAAGTGTTCCATGATCAACAAAATGCCGGGGCTTGGAGAGGACAAATTCTCTAACTTAAAGGCCGGTTATACCTTTATGTTAGGCCATCCCGGAAAGAAGCTTTTATTTATGGGACAGGATTTCGGCCAGTGGCATGAATGGGATGAAAAAGTCAGCCTTGACTGGTATCTGGCAGAAGAAGAAAGCCATAAAAAGCTTCAGAAATATGTCAGCGACCTTCTTCATATTTATAAAAAATATCCATGCCTCTACCAGCTTGACAATGATTGGAACGGCTTCCAGTGGATCAATGCCAATGACGGGGACCGCAGCATTTTCAGCTTTATCCGAAAAGATGAGACTGGCAAAAAGAACCTGCTGTTTGTAGTAAACTTCACACCAGTAGACCGCCCGGATTACCGCGTAGGCGTGCCGAAGCGCTGCAAGCTGTCACTCCTTTTGGATAATGTTCACGGCGCTTATAAGCCCAACCAGTGTCCCACTTATACATCTGTGAAAGGTGAATGTGACGGACAGCCCTATTCTATTTCTTATCCATTAGGTGGATATGGAACTGCGATCTTCCGTTTCTGATAAAAAATAATATTCGTTAATTTTTTATCAATTTCTTCTGTACTTTTGACCGTTCGTGTAGTAAAATAATAATCGTGCGGCAGTTTCTGCCGCAACAGTACCGTATATAATGTGTGGAAGGAGAGTATGATTATGGCAAAAGAAATGATTTTCAGTAGTGCAAAAAAGACCGTCTATCGTGACGGAGATACTGCCATTAAGGAATTCTGCGAAGGATTTCCCAAAGCTGAGGTTTTAAACGAGGCATTATGTAATGCAAGAGTTGAGACCATTAAAGCGCTCAATGTTCCAAAGATTTTAGGGGTAACAGCAACTGACGGAAAATGGTCCATTATCAAAGAATATGTACCGGGCAAGACCTTAGAACAGCTGATGGATGAAAATCCAGATAAGCTGGATGTGTACATGTCCCAGATGGTAGATCTGCAGCTGTTGATCCACAGTCAGGCTTGCCCACTGTTAAACAAGCTGAAAGAAAAGACTGCCCGTTCCTTAAAGTCCGTGGAACAGCTGGACGAAGGCATACGTTATGAGCTTTTGACCAGACTGGACGGAATGCCAAAACACACCAAGCTCTGCCACGGTGATTTCAATCCATCCAATATCATTGTTGGAGACGATGGAAAGTTCTATGTCATTGACTGGGTACATGCTTCCCAGGGCAATGCCAGTGCCGATGTGGCCAGAACCTACCTTCTGCTCAGCTTAAAGGACAAAAAGAAAGCAGAGCTGTACATGGATCTGTTCTGCGAAAAGACAGGTACAGAAAAACGCTATGTACAGGGCTGGCTTCCAATCGTAGCAGCCGCACAGCTGGCTTATAAGCGTCCGGAAGAGAAGGATCTGTTAGAGAGCTGGATCAATGTATTTGAGTATCAGTAAAATCTATTTACACATTGAAGCAGAACCGCCCAATAGCGGGCTGCAAACTTACGGTCAAAAAAAGACAGGCCCCTTTGCGAGCCTGTCTTTTTATATTTATATCTGTAAACTTAAGCATTTGCTTTCTTTAAAAGCTGTTTCGCAAAACGGCAGCCAGTAGGTGTTGCAGCACAGCCGCCTAAAGCCGTTTCGCGAAGCTCAGAAGGAAGCTTCTTTCCTACCTGATACATGGTATCTAACATCTCATCGAAAGGAATGAGCTGAGGTACACCGCTTAAAGCCATTTCTGCAGCACACAGAGCGATGGAGACACCAGCCGCATTGCGGCTCTGACATGGGCATTCTACCAATCCCCCAAGTGGATCGCAGACCAATCCTAAAAGATTCATCAATACAGTGGACGCTGCATTCAGGCATTCTTTTGGTGTTCCGTCCATTAATTCAACTGCTGCTGACGCTGCCATAGCAGAAGCAACCCCAACTTCCGCCTGACAGCCTCCTACTGCACCTGCCACTGTAGCATTGCGCATAGCCAGATATCCAATGGCTCCTGCATTAAACAAAGCCTGGATCAGACGTTCCTCTGAGATATGATATTCTTCCTGCAGTGCCAGTAAAAGGCCCGGAACGATACCGGAAGAACCAGCCGTAGGCGCTGCTACGATCAGCCCCATAGAGGTATTTACCTCCAAAACAGCCATGGCATATGTGATGGCATTGGAAAGGACACCGCCACAGATGTCCTTTCCCGCGTTTTTATGTTTGCGCAGAAGTTTTGCTTCCCCGCCGATCAGGCCGCCAATGGAACGCTGAGGTCTGCGTATGGGGGTATAAGCCGATTCCCTCATGATATTCAATGCATTTGCCATCTTTTTTTCAACAGCATCTGCACTGGTCTCACCTATTTCCATCTCCCTCTGTTTCATAATTTCTGATATGGAACAGTGATTTTTTTCACAGAGCATTAATAACTCTTCAGCATTCTTAAAATCCATTACAGCGATCTCCTGTTTTTCTGAAATTTCACATTTTTATTATGATGTACTCTCAGGCCGTTTCCTGAACATATTATTTCTCTTCTGGTTTTGGGTTCTTTTCGGACATTTTAATAAATCCACCCTTGTACATTACATACGCAAGAATGACACTGGCAACCATACAGCCAATAACGATAAATCCTTCTTTTCCTAATAAAGAATAGAAATGATTGATAATCACAACCAGTGCCATAGTGGGAACCAAAATCCAGGATTTATTCTTTGCAGTATATTCACCGCAGTCCTGATTAATATTGCTTAATAACAATCCACCAAACAAAGCCGGAAGTAAATATAAACTTGCAGTCTGTACTGCATTACTCATTAAGATAGGCTTTAACGGAACCATTAAAAGTACACCAAAAGCAACGATCACAGTAGTAATAATAGAAGAAACTGCAACTGCAATATTAGCAATAGTATCACCTTCATCTGTTCCCTGAGCAGCATCGGTCAGAGACTGGGCATTTAAAACAACCGGGATCTTTAAGTTAGTAACATTTCCTGTAAGGAAAGTAATATAAGCAGAAGATCCAAGCATAGGTGTGTAACCTAAAACCTCGGCAACGTTTGTTGGTAGATAGATAGCCAGAAGGCCTACACAGGCTGTTAATAATTTACCAATGTTTTCAGGCCATACATGGAAAGCAGTACTGATCACAGCCGGGATTCCCAGCATAAAGCAGATGCCGATGATAACTCCGATCCGGCCCAGACGGTGGATACTATTCTCATATTTCTTATTCATCTTTGAAGTCCTCCTTAATTAACCAAGAATCTGGATCCAGATCAGGGAAGATGCCATTCCCAGGATCAGGGTAACAGCCATGATAAAGCTTTTATACCAGTTGATCTTTAATTTATTTACAATCCATGTCTGGATAAAGGTCAGTACACATGCAGTAATTGCAACTGCTGCAAAGACAGGCCCCTTAATGATCTGGATCGGAAGGAATGCTTCAATGATAGCCATGGACATTACACTTGTAAGTAATGCACCTAACATACCATTTTTACTTCTTGCCTTGAGCATGTTTTCCTGGATCCTCTTGCCAAACAGAAGAACACCGGTAATACCCCCAAGGATGCAGATACTCATAACGAACATCAGAGTACCAACAACGGTAGGATCTCCTGCTGCGTTTAATGCAGCAATAGACTCATATCCGGAGCCGGTAGCTGCCATATCTGCCGCAACCAGTTCATAGGTTACAGAACCAACAACAGACAGACGGAACCAGGACCAGGGAACACCGATCACAGTTGCAAGGCTGAACAGACCGATCACAACAGAAATAGATGGTACGATCGTATAAATTGCAGAAGATACAATGGCGGTGCGGATCTTCTCTTTTGTAATACCGATCTCAAGTGCATGACGGTAAGATTTGCGCAGTGTAACAACGCAGAATAATAAAATGTATACAATAGCAGCACCTACCATTGCATAAAGCAGGGGGCAGTTCATGATTTCAATAAAAGTCATAGTTGATTTACCTTCTCCTTTTTTGCTACTTTTTAATTTCTTCTGAATTTACATTCCTTCGCCTGGCTTTGCATCATCTGGAAGTGGGGAAACATAAACTCCTCCAGTAGTTGCTAAAAGCTCTTCTTTTGCGGTTTTTACTACTTCCGGGTTCTCCCATACCTCTGCGCAGGCTCTTGCAATGGCGCGGGCTACCGCAATACTTCCTTTATCACCAATGGAAGTACCTACCTGAGCCGCAAACTGCCAGGTGTGAAGGCCAGTTCCAGGAATACTGGTAGTTCCGGAATACTGGGTAGTAGGCACATTGTAGCTTACATCTCCTACGTCTGTAGATGCAGTGTACTGTTTTTCCATGCTGCGGTCATCTACAGGCTCAACCCGGGTAACTAATGGTCTTTTTGCAAACTCTTCTTCGCTGATCCCCTGCATCTTTGCTCCCATGCGGATCGCTTTTTCTCTTTCCTCAGGGCTTAAGATATCCAGGAAACGGCGGGCAATAGCAAATTCCTCTTCTGTAAAATCAGGTCCGCCCTCTGCCACAAAAGCATCTGAAAGGATTCGGGAAGCAGTTGGGTTCGGGATATTATCACTCATACCGCCTAAAACCTTAATATTAACCTGTGTCTCCGTCATTAATGCAGCACCCTGGGCAATCTTCTTTACACGCTCCAGAATAGCAGCACTGTCAGCCAGTCTTGGCGCTCTTACAAAATAAAGAAGGGAAGCATGGTCCTGTACAATATTTGGTGCATCGCCACCTGCATCCAGATATGCGTAATGCACTCTTGCACTGGAAATAATATGCTCACGGAGATAATTCACACCAACGTTCATCAGTTCACAGGCATCTAATGCACTTCTGCCTAATTCCGGTGCGCCGCCTGCATGAGAAGCTGTTCCCTTAAAATCGAAACGGACCTTGTAATAACCAAGTGTACGTCCCCAAAGACTTGTATGATCCATTGGATGCCAGGTAAAGCACATATCAAGTCCCTCAAAGCAGCCTCTCTTTACCATAAAACTCTTGCCAAATCCAGTCTCCTCCGCAGGACAGCCAAATACCTTTACTGTACCGGTCTTTCCCATTTCTTTTAAGTATTCCTTGGCAATAATAGCTGCTCCCACAGTTCCAGCAGCCAGTGCGCTGTGTCCACAGGCATGTCCATATGCCTTTCCTTCGATTGGACAGCGCTTTGTTTCTCCTGCTTTCTGGCTTAAGTTTGGCAGTGCATCATACTCTGCCAGAATACCGATCACTGGTTTTCCACTTCCATATGTACCTACAAACGCGGTTTCAATATCCCCAATACCACGTTCTACCTGAAAGCCTTCTTTTTCCAGAAGTTCTTCCAGATAAGAAGCACTTTTCTGAACCTCATAGCCGTACTCTGCCAGATCAAAGATAGAATGCTGGATCTGCGCGATCTCGTCTGATTTCTTCTCAGCGATCTCATGGATCTTCTTTGTCTCGTACATGATCATTTCCCCTCCTAAATAAATTTCATTTAAAATTTTATGAAAGCTGCTGTTTCTGGATCAGCATAACTTCCTGAACAAATGGATTTTTCCGGATCGCACCGGTGACTCCTTCCGGTAAAACTCCATCCGATTCTACGATACTATAAGCGATCTGTCCTTTTGCCGTACGGAACAGCTTCATAAAAGCAATGTTCACGTTCTGGTCACTGAGACATTTTGTAATATGAGCGATCACACCTGGCTTATCATAGTGGATCACGATCAGCGTACTGTATTCTCCAGAGAAATTGACTTCTACCTGGTTGATCCTGCTGATACGGATCTTTCCTCCACCAATGGACTCACCACGGATGGACATTTTCTGGCCCTCTGTATTGACCATATCAATATCTACTGTATTAGGATAAATATCCGTCTCTGTTTCATTTACCTGAAAACGATATTTGAGCCCCTGTTTTTTTGCAATCTCAAAGGAGTCCGGTATTCTCTGGTCATCTGTAGAAAATCCCATGATTCCACCTAACAGTGCCCTGTCTGTACCATGACCCTGGTGGGTACGTGCAAAAGAACCATACAGAGTAAATGTAACCTCTTTTAAAGTACCTGGGATCATCTTCTTCGCCAAAAGCGCAATGGAACAGGCTCCTGCTGTATGTGAACTGGACGGTCCGATCATGTTAGGACCAAGAACATCAAATACGCTAATAAGTGCCATAATACCCCCTCAATTTTTTAATAAACCCTTAGTAAAATTACCTCTTGATTTTTTACATGGCGTATTATATCATGCAGATTAGGCAAAATCCAATTCAATAAATATATGTATTCGTTGAAAAATTTTCATAACAAAATCAGTCGCAGGGGGATATTACATGGAATTTCGACAACTTCAAACCTTTATGATGATCGCGCAGACAGAAAGTTTCTCAAAAGCAGCAGATATTCTGGGATATTCCCAATCTGCTGTTACAGTACAGATCCGTCTGTTGGAAAAAGAACTGGACACCCGCCTCTTTGAACGCATGGGCCGAAAAATTACTCTCACTTCCCAGGGACAATGCCTCCGTGAACATGCCGGACGGATCTTTGAAGAAATGAACCAGACAGAAGCCGATATACGCCAGGAAAAAGAGCTTCACTCCCCTCTTCATGTAGGTGTGATCGAATCTCTGTTTTTTACTAAGCTTCCTCCTATTCTGGGGTATTTCCGCAAACATTATCCCAGAGTTCCTTTAAAGCTCACTACCGGAACCCCTAAAGAACTGATCGAATATATGGAATGTAACCAGGTGGATCTGATCTATATACTGGACCGCCCCAGATATAACAACCACTGGTCAAAAGAGCTGGAGAAAAAAGAAGATATTGTTTTTGTTGCAAACCCGGATCTGGAAATTGCCCAAAAACCAGAGGTGACAGTAGAAGAATTGTTGGGGAATCCATTTTTTCTCACAGAAAAGAACGAAAACTACCGAAAAGAACTAGACCAGTTTCTGGAAACTAAAGAAATCGTTTTAACCCCTTCTCTTGAAAGCAGCAATACAGAATTTATCATTCGTATGATCCTGGAAAATGGTGGCATCTCCTATCTGCCTTGTTTTGCAGTGGATAAAGCCATTCAGGCCGGAGAGCTGACTGTCTTAAACGTGACTGACTATCAGCTAAGTATGTATCAGCAGATCTTCTACCATAAAAGCAAATGGAAAACCAGAGAAATGGACGAATTTATCCGTCTGGCACAGCTGAACCATTCTTAATCTGCCAGAACTTACAGATGCATGGCAGCACAAAAAAAGGTTGAAAATACGTACAGATCACGTATTTTCAACCTTTTCTGTTTTATATTTCCATATTACATCCCATCTCCCGGCTCAATACCATCCGGGATCGGGGAAACATATTCGCCGCCGGTAGCCTCTAAAAGCTCTTCTTTTGCCTTCTTAACTACTTCTGGGTTCTCCCATACTTCTGCGCAGGCTCTTGCAATAGCACGGGCAATCGCAACACTTCCCTTATCACCAATAGATGTACCTACCTGGGCTGCAAACTGCCAGGTATGAAGGCCGGTTCCAGGAATACTGGTAGTTGAGGAATACTGGGTAGTAGGCACGATATAGCTTACATCTCCTACATCTGTAGATGCTGTATACTGACGTTCCATAACACGGTCATCTACCGGCTCTACACGGGTGATCAGCGGTCTCTTTGCAAATTCTTCCTCGCTGATGCCTTCTGCCTTTGCACCCGTCTTAATAGCAGTTTCTCTTGCCTGCGGACTTAAAATATCCAAAAAATTACGGGCAATCGCAAAGTCTTCCTCTGTAAAATCAGGTCCGCCCTCTGCCACAAAGGCATCTGAAAGGATTCGGGAAGCAGTCGGGTTTGGAATATTATCATGTAAACCGCCAAATACCTTGATACTCACGTCGGTTTCTGTCATCAGTGCTGCGCCCTGGGCGATTTTCTTTACACGGGCTAAAATAGCATCACAGTCTGCCATCTTAGGTGCTCTGATAAAATATAAAAGAGAAGCATGATCCTGAACGATATTGGGTGCTTCGCCTCCTGCATCCAGATATGCGTAGTGAACTCTGGCACTGGAAATAATGTGCTCTCTCAGATAATTCACACCTACATTCATCAGCTCGCAGGCATCTAAAGCGCTGCGGCCCAACTCTGGTGCACCGCCTGCATGAGCGGTAATACCGTTAAAATCAAAGCGTACTTTATAGTAAGCAAGTGTGCGGCCCCAGAGAGTAGTACGATCCATCGGGTGCCAGGTAAAACACATATCAACACCTTCAAAGCAGCCTCTTTTAACCATAAAACTCTTGCCGAAACCTGTTTCCTCTGCCGGACAGCCAAAGAGCTTTACCGTTCCTGTTTTTCCGGTCTCTTTTAAGTATTCCTTGGCAATAATAGCTGCTCCAACTGTTCCTGCAGCCAGAGCACTGTGTCCACAGGCATGGCCATATTTCTTTCCTTCAATGGGGCATGGCTTTGTCTCTCCTGCTTTCTGGCTCATATTTGGCAGTGCATCATACTCGGCTAGAATGCCGATTACCGGCTTTCCGCTTCCGTAGGTTCCCACAAACGCAGTTTCCATTCCACCAATGCCGCGTTCTACTGTAAAACCTTCTTTTTCCAGAAGTTCTTCCAGATATGCGGCACTTTTGTAAACCTCAAAACCGTACTCCGCCAGATCAAAAATAGAATGCTGGATTCCGGCGATCTCTTCTGCCTTTTCTTCCGCGATCTCATGGATCTTGTTTGTCTCGTACATACGCATTCCCTGTCTTTCTTTAAATGTCTTTCCTTAAATGTCTTACTTATGATCCCTATTTCCGCCCGAAATCAGAATCTCTTCTTTTTCTGTTAAATTATTGTCATTTTCGATTGTTACATCCCAGTTGTATGGGGCACTTTCCAACCGCTGCTCTCCATCATCTTTCTGACCTGCTGTTTCTTCTGTTGCCTTCTCAGCTGCCGCCCGTTCTGAACGCATTTCTGCTTTTGTCTCCTGGCGCTCTTCCCGGAAGATCACCTGGGCTTTAAACAGGTCGCCGTCAATGGTGATCACAAACTCACCTTTTTGCAGCTGTGTCAGGCTTCGGGCAATGGAAAGTCCCAGTCCGCTTCCTTCTGTGGTCCGGGCCACATCTCCTCTGACAAAACGTTCTGTCAGCTCATCAGGGCTGATATTTAACGGCTTTTCCGAAATATTTTTCATGGTAAAAATGGCTTTTCCATCTACAGAAACCACATCTACATATACCCGGCTGCCTTCCTGGGCATATTTAAAAGCATTGGTATAAAGATTTTCCAGAACACGCCATAATCTGCGTCCATCTGCTTTAATAATGATCATACCATCCGGAAAATCAGAGATGATCTTTAAATGGCGCAACTCAAAACGTTCCTCAAATTCGCCATTTGTCTGCTGTACCAATTCTACCAGGTCAATATCCGTCACATCCAGTTTCAGGTTGCCGGAACTTGCCTTGGAAGCTTCTACCAGATCCTCTGTCAGCGTCTTTAAACGCTGGGATTTCTGGTCCAGGACTTCCAGGTAAGATGCGATCTTCTGGTCCTGTATCTTCTGTCTCTTTAACAAATCCACATAGTTTATAATAGATGTAAGAGGTGTTTTAATATCATGGGAAACATTGGTGATCAGATTCGCTTTTAAGCGCTCGCTCTTTACCTTTTCCTGAAGGGCTGAATCCAGACCGCTTCCGATGTTATTAATGTGGTCTCCCACAATCTTTTCTTTTCCGGTGAGCCTCTTTGTATCCAGCCTGAATCCGGTATCGCCTTTTGCAATGCAGGTAATGGCATTATTTAAAAGGTCTTTCTGTTCTGCCTTGCGGAACAGCCTGTGATAGATCCAGCCATCCAGCCCCACAAACAAAATAGCACATACATAGAATAAAATACGGAAAGTCAGCTTCTCATCCTTATATGCAAATAAGAATAAAATCCCCCACAGCATCATGTCATTTGCACCTAAAAACAGCAGATAGCAAAGACTGGTGCCTGCTACAAAACTGGCTTTTGCAATGTAATCCTTGGAAGCATTCACTGCTTTTTTAGCAAGACTCTTTTCCCATAAAGTGTTGGCTTTATACCGCCTTAAAAGGCTGAAACCGCACAGAACACTGCATCCATAAAGGATAACGTATTTTAACAGCTTATTCCAGTAGGCCAGATTCTCTTCTGCTGCAAAAAGCCCGATGACCAGGATTCCCAGTTTCCTGCACAGATACAAAATACCGGCCGTTGCCGCCGCCCACAAAAGGACGCAGGGTTCTGTATACATCTTATCGACAGGGAATAAACGAATCTCTTCCCCCAGTTTCTCTTCATGACCGGATAAAAGGACCAATGCTACCAGTGTGGTGAAAAATCCGGCAATACCGGCCACGACACCGCCCATTCCTACGATAAAAGCAGAACGGGCGCCTTTGTATTCGCCTGCTTCATCTGCATATTTGTCAGAATAAGGATAACTGGTATCCACAGAAACTACCATATAGTTCTGGTCATTGTCAAAAGGATTCCAGGTTTCCAGAAGGGAAGCTGCATTTTCCGGGATTACAGCCAGATTACTGTCCATGCGGATGGTATTTCCGGGGATAAATAAATATTTTCCAAACCCCCGCAGCTCATCTAACGATAATGACGGCACATTGGTGTAAACCACTTCTTCTCCGCTGTCGCTCTTATAAAGGATACGAAAACGGACGTTGGTATTATTGCTGATAAAATTGTAATAGATGGTATAATATTTTCCCAGCCGATCCAGGATATCCAAAGCCATTTCTTCTTTTGTCATTCTGGTTTCCAAACCATCAGCCTCTGCCAGATCCGTCTTATCCGCCTTATATTCTACGGTGATTTCCATATCATCATCATCCATCGCCATAGGAGATCCCTGAACGGTAAAATCTTCTCCCAGGTAATATCCCCGGATCTTGGCATAACGGACGATCTGATCCAGCGTCATATCTTCATCTACGCCCGGTCCGTCTGTAATATGTACAATCACTTTATGCATATCCAGGACACCATTTGTCTCAAACATATCCTTATAACCAATGTAGGTGAAAATATTGCTGATATCTACCCCCAATTGGGAGCAGAACGCATCGGAATCTTCGTATGTTTCATCGTAAATCCAACGAATGCCTTTTCCGTATCCGCCATTTAAATACATGGCGCTGATGCCCGCCAGGGTGATAATCAGGAATATCACATGAAGGGCCGTCAAAAACACCTTCCATTTTCTCAGACCAAACGACTTTTTTTCCATAGGCCACCTACTGTTTCTCAATCTTATAACCTACGCCCCATACTACCTTCAGATATTTTGGCTCTCTTGGATTGATCTCGATCTTTTCACGGATATGGCGGATGTGGACAGCTACCGTATTGTCTGCACCAATGGCCTCCTCATTCCAGATCTTTTCGTAAATCTCATCAATAGAAAATACCTTTCCTGCATTTTTTACCAAAAGCAAAAGGATGTTGTACTCAATAGGAGTCAGCTTGATGGGTTCTCCGTCTACAGTCACTTCCTTATTATCATCATTGATCTGAAGGCCGCCGCATTTGTAGACCTGACCTTCTGCCTGCTGGTTCATATTTCCAAGCTGTGTGTAACGGCGCAGCTGGGATTTGACTCTTGCCACCAGTTCCAATGGGTTAAATGGCTTTGTAATATAATCATCTGCACCGATATTAAGTCCTAAGATCTTGTCTGCATCTTCTGATTTTGCAGAAAGAATGATAATGGGGATACTGCTGGTCTCACGGACCTTTAAAGTGGTTCTGATACCATCCAGTCCCGGCATCATTACATCTAAGATCAAAAGATCTGCGGACTGGTTTTCCAGATATTCCAGTGCCTCATAGCCGTCATATGTTTTTATAACCTTAAAGCCTTCTCCTGTAAGGTAAATGTCAATGGCTTCCACAATCTGTTTATCGTCATCACATACCAGGATCGTCTGCATAAATACCCCTCCTTTTTAGAAAATACGCCAAGCACAGATAAAATTGCTTCTCCACCAGGAGCTTAAGCTTCTGTGTACTACCTTACCGTTACTGGAAGAAGCATCAATAACAGTTCCGCCGCCTGCTGCAATACCTACATGGCCTCTTACAACCACAATATCACCTGCCTGGATATCGTCAAAATTACTTACCTTTGTATAACGTCCTGCACTTCTCCAACCGGAGGAAGTCATATAACTCTGGCTTACACCAACCTGCTTTAAGCACCAGTATACGAAACCGGAACAGTCAAAGGAGTTTGGTCCCTTTGCGCCCCATACATACGGGCTTCCCAGTTTAGAAGATGCCACAGAGATCAGTGCAGAAACACCTGCGCCGGATGCCGGTCTTGGAGCCTGTGTACTGGTATTGTTTCCACTGTTGTTATTATTTGAATTATTATTTTTACTGCTATTGTTTGATTTATTATTCTTATTCGATGCTGCAGTCGTGGCTGCCGGTCTCTTTACATCATCACCAGTCAGTTTTGCCATGGTCAGAACGCCTACCTTACCGTCGGCAGACAGACCATTTCGTGACTGGAAGTTTTTGACTGCATCTTCTGTTGCCTCGCCATAGTAACCGGTTACATTGGAAGACGGCAGATAGCCGTACTTGCTTAACAGCTGCTGCACTCTGGTAACGGAATCGCCCTGTTCACCGATCATCAGACCGTTTGGTTTGGCATCTGAACTGTTTAATACAATACGGGTGGATGGTCCTAAGTAACCATCTACTACCTGGTCATTTCTGGCCTGGAACTGCTTAACTGCGGTCACAGTATCCTGACCATAAGTACCGTCCGGTGTAGTAGTCAGATAGCCCAGATCCTTTAAACGCTGCTGGCATGCCAGTACCACGTCACTCTTTTCACCGTATGCAAGCATATTGGCTTTAATGTCATCGCTGTACATCAGATTGTAGGTCTGCTGACCTACTTTTCCGTCCTCTGTCAGGCCATTGACTCCCTGGAGCTTTAAGACCGCTGTCTCTGTAGCATCATCAAAATTGCCGGTTACCTGGTCTGCAGAAGCCAGATAACCCAGTTCATACAGTCGCTGCTGGATTTTCTGGATATCATCACCCTGGGTGCCCTTGGATACTGCATAATGCTTGGCATCATCTGCCATCAGTTCATTCCAGGTGGTATCGCCTACAATACCGTCCTGAGGCAGTTCATTCTGTCTCTGGAAATGCTTTACAGCAGTAAGTGTTGCCTGGCCGAAATAGTCAGTAGGCTCATCGTTATCCATAAAGCCCAGATCCATCAATCGCTGCTGCAGCTTCTTTACGATCTCATGGCGCACGCCTTCTCTTAAATACTGAGGTGCCGGTTTGGCATCTTCTGGAAGCTCTACGTCATTAAGACCAGGAAGCACTTGACCATCCAGACCTAAAGGCGCTATGGTTTCATCTGTGCCATCGGAAATTTCCTGTCCGTTCGCTGCATCTGCGGATACTGCTTCAGCCTCATTCTGGACTGCCACACCACTTTCTCCTGAAGAACAGCCCCCCAGTGCCAGCACCGCCGCTAAAGCACCGGATATGCAGGCATATCTCAGATAATATGTATATTTCTGGTTCATGAAATGTGTCCTCGCTTGTTGTCGTTTGTTGCTCCGCATTTATGATCCTTCCTGATTTCCACCCTGAGGCCGCACCGCATTTACAAACTTGGTGTACTCAGGCTTCCAGATCAGATTTACGGTACCGATGGGGCCGTTTCGCTGTTTAGCGATGATGACTTCGGCCTCATTTGGATGTTCGGTGTCTTTATTATAATAGTCATCACGGTATAAGAACATAACAACGTCCGCATCCTGCTCAATGGCTCCGGACTCTCGAAGATCGGAAAGCATAGGTCTGTGGTCTGTACGGGTCTCGCAGGCACGAGACAGCTGGGATAAGGCAATGACCGGAGCATGAAGCTCTCTGGCTAATGCCTTTAAAGAACGGGAAATATCGGAAATTTCCTGCTGGCGGTTGTCATTTCCACCCTTGCGGCTTGCGCTCATCAGCTGTAAGTAATCGATAATAACAATACTCAAGCCGTATTCCAGCTTCATTTTCCTGCACTTGGAGCGCAGCTCGGAAATGGAGATACCTGGTGTATCATCAATGATCAGCTTGGAATTACCAATAATACCGATACCTTCTACAACTGCATCCCAGTCAGAATCTGTTAAAGTGCCCGTACGCAGTTTCTGGGAGTCTACGTTAGACTCCATGGAAAGCATACGATTTACAAGCTGTTCCTTTGACATTTCCAGGCTGAATACCATACATGGCAGGTTCTTACGCACAGAAACATAGTCAACTACATTTAAAACAAAGGCCGTTTTACCCATGGAGGGGCGTGCCGCGATCAGAATAAAATCGGAAGGCTGGAAACCGGATAATTTATAATCCAGATCAATAAATCCAGAAGGAATACCGGTAACGGTTCCCTGATTCTTATATGCATCCTCGATCTTTTCCAGAACATTGATAGCAACCTGTTTAATCGGCACAAATTCCTGTCCACCCTTATTCTGGAGCAGGTCGAAAATAGATTTTTCTGTATCTGCCAGAATATTCTCCAATGGTTCTTTTCCCGCATAACAGGTATTTGCGATCTCTTCTGTTGTCTTTATAAGCCGGCGTAAAACTGCTTTCTCACTGACAATGGCAGCATAGGACTTTACATTGGCCGATGTTGGCACAATAGTAATGATATCCCGAACAAAATCCAGGCTGCTGACCTCTGGCGGAACGTCCTTTTCCTTTAAACGGTCCTGAAGAGTGACCAGATCTACCGGTTTACCTTCATTAAACAGTTCCACCATGGCATCAAACATGATCCCGTACTGCTGCTGATAAAAATCGCTGCCCGTGATGATCTCCGATGCAGCGATTACCGCTTCCCTGTCCATTAACATAGAACCTATAACAGACTGTTCCGCCTCTATACTGTGAGGAAGCACCCGCTTGATCAGGGTCTCTTCCATAAAATTATCTCCTTACATTTCCCGGTAATGTCCCCGGATTGCCTTATCTTATGCTTCCACTACCTTAACTGCCAGTTTTGCAGTTACTTCTTTGTGAAGCTTTACAGATACCTCAAAGCTGCCGATCGCCTTAATTGGTGTGTTTAATACGATCTTCTTCTTGTCGATCTCCAGACCTAACTGATCCTTAGCTGCCTTCTCAATTTCCTTAGAAGAAACAGCACCAAATGCTCTTCCGCCTTCTCCGGCCTTAATAGAAACTGTTACGGAAGCATTGTTTAACTTCTCTGCCAGTTCCTTGGCTGCTGCCAGCTGCTCAGCTGCAATCTTTGCGTCATTTGCCTTCTGAAGCTTTAAGTCGTTTAAATTCTTGGAGGTTGCTTCTACACCTAACTTCTTAGGAAGGATGAAATTACGTGCATAACCGTCATTTACCTTTACAACCTGTCCTTTTTTACCTAATGCCTTTACATCTTCTAATAATACGATTTCCATTTTA
>CAVFER010000032.1:0-26717 GCA_963621525.1 bacterium
TCTTCTTTACTTTACCGATATCTAACATCATATTTTTATCCTCCTTAATTATCAGGTGTTTTTTATACTTATTTTTTACATTTGATACTTTAGCAAACCAACCTACGGTTAGTCAATTCCAACATTTCTCATTTAATAAGATTTTTTTTAACCCGTTTTTTTTGTATTTTATACTTTAATTCTGTACGCGATTTCTTTTCCTACTGCCACCTTTCCTTTTTTCGTACCAATGATCAAGTCCCCCATACAATTCTGGATCACCTTAACACGGCTTCCTTCTGTAATACTATGTTTTTCCATCCACTCTGCAACCCATACGCCTGCGGTCATCCATTTGATAGTGCAGATCTCACCAGGCCTTATCTCTGTTAATGCCTGCATATAAATACCCCCCTACAATTTGATTAATATTGCCTAACTTGGGTTATACAAAACTAATATTGTCAGTTAATTTTCTTTGTTGTATTAATATTGTATTCCCATATCGTTCGGTTAGTCAATTATAAATTGCTTTTATTTTTCGCGAAATGAGTTATACTTATACTGTCAATGCTCACAACACTACCTATATTACCCAGGATATTACCCAGGAGGTTATACATAAATGAGAAAACCGATCATCGGCATCCTTGGTGCCCATATGTCAAATAATGGCGGTCCGGCTCCGGTACCTGCCGACTATGTAAATCATTCCTACTGTGCAGGCGTGGAAAATTCAGGAGGCATCCCCATCCTCCTTCCTGTTTTGAATGATCCTCAAGACATGGATTCGGTATTATCAATGTGCAACGGACTTCTTATTCCGGGAGGCGTAGATGTTGACCCACGTTTTTATAGCGAAGATCCATCACCTTTGTTAGGTTCTTTAGATTCTGCCATGGACCGTTTCTGGATCCATGCTGCAAACTATGCTTTAGAACACAAAATGCCTGTCCTTGGCATCTGCCGGGGTCTGCAGCTTGTAAACGTAGCTTTTGGCGGCAGCCTTTACCAGGATCTTTCCTATATGAATCCAGACCATATGCTTCATTCCCAGAAGCAGAACCGTGATTACCTGATCCATCAGGTCGCCATGGATGCAGACAGCCATTTAGCTTCAATTTTAGGTGCAGAACCAGTGTATACTAACACCATGCATCATCAGTGCGTAAAACAGCCAGGAAAAGGCTTAAAGATCACTGCCCATACAGCGGACGGCATCCCGGAAGCAATGGAAACAGCTGACGGACAGTTTATCCTGGTACAGTGGCATCCAGAAGAGCTGCAAAACAGTGAGCCACGGATGCGTGAGTTGTTTAAAAATCTGATAGAAAAAGCAGCTAAATAGATTTGGGCATAAAACAGATTTGACCTTATAAAAAAGCAGCATACGTATTAGTCTTGGGAACTCATTTTAAGACCAATACATATGCTGCTTTTTTACGCCCATTATTTTTATACTAAAAACAAACACCATACAGGTACTGTCACCAGTGACAGCAATGTAGTGGATACAACACAGCGGGTGGCAAATTTTTCATCTTTTTTGTATTTGGATGCTATGATCGCAGTAGTGCTGGCTGCCGGCATCGCTGACAAGACAACCGACACTCCTGTTACTAACTTATCTACTGCTGCAAGTCTGCATCCGATATACACCAACAATGGAATCAATACCAGACGTATAAATCCATAATACACGGTATCACGATCTACTATTTCTGTCAGCTTTACCCTTGATAAGATCACTCCCACCAGAACCATTGCAAGAAATGTATTGGCACCAGCTATATTCTTTACGGTCAAATTCAATACTCCCGGTAACTGTATCTGGATCACCATCATAAGAAATCCGATCACTACAGCAAGGATACATGGATGTGTGGCTACCTTTTTACAAAGCGTTTTCTTATCTGGTGCCTCCGTAAAATAAGTAAGGCCAAGTGACCACATAAAAATACGCTGCGGGATCACATAAATGGATGCATACATCATCCCCATCTGTCCAAAAATCCCTTCTGCAATAGAATTTCCCAGAATCCCTGCATTAGAGCAGATCGTAGCATACTGTAATACCTTTTTTCTGTGCTCTCCATAATAATTGTAAAGGAACATTCCGAGAATGGAACTTCCTATTTGGATCACAACTCCTGCAATAACAACCGTCATACACGCTATGAGGATCTGATGATTAAACTCGATCTGAAATGACTTCAAAATACTTCCCGGAAGAGTGACATAGATCACCAGGTCTGTAAGAAGATCCTTCCCCTTATCATCTACCAGTCCTCTCTTCCCGAAAGTATACCCGATAAGCATAGTCAGAAACAGCATTCCCTGTGTCTGAAACAAGCCGGAAAAGTTCATAAGAACTACCTCTATTCTTTTGTCTGCTGGCTTTAAGCCAGTCCGGCTTTTATTCTAGCACATTCCGTATCTGTAAAACAAGTGCTGTTTTATCTGTCTGCCTTATCTTTTTGTATTAAATGCTCCAAATCCCGGAAACGCAGCTGCAGCTCCAAGTTCTTCCTCGATACGCAGCAGCTGGTTGTATTTTGCAACTCTCTCGCTTCTGCTTGGAGCACCGGTCTTGATCTGGCAGGTATTTAATGCAACAGCCAGATCCGCAATCGTGGTATCCTCTGTTTCACCGGAACGATGGGAAGCAATTGCAGTGTAACCAGCCTTATGAGCCATCTTAATAGCCTCTAAGGTCTCAGAAACACTTCCGATCTGATTCAATTTGATCAGGATAGAGTTGCCGCATCCAAGGCTAATGCCCTTAGACAGACGCTCTGTATTGGTTACGAACAGGTCATCACCGACTAGCTGGACTTTATCACCCAGCTCTTTGGTCATTAACTGCCAACCTTCCCAGTCTTCCTCATCCAGACCATCTTCAATCGAGTAAATCGGGTATTTTTCACATAGATCTTTCCAATGAGCGATCAGTTCTTTGGAAGTAAACTTCTTTCCACACTTAGGAAGGATGTACTCACCCTTTACGCTGCCCTTCCATTCACTGGAAGCTGCATCCATTGCAAGCACAAAGTCTCTTCCCGGTTCATAACCCGCACGTTTTACTGCCTCTAAAATGCACTGAATCGCTTCTTCATCACTTCCAAGATCTGGTGCAAAACCGCCCTCGTCACCAACAGAGGTTGCCAGTTTCCTTTCTTTTAATAATGCTGCCAGTGCATGAAATACTTCTGCACACCAGCGCAATCCTTCCTTAAAGCTTGGAGCGCCTGCAGGCATAATCATAAATTCCTGTACATCTACAGTATTTGCTGCATGAGCACCGCCGTTTAAAATATTCATCATAGGAAGGGGCAGTCTGTTTGCGTTTGCTCCGCCAAGGAAGCGGTACAGCGGGATCTGAAGTGCGTTTGCTGCTGCTCTTGCACTTGCAATCGATACAGCTAAAATGGCATTTGCGCCTAAATTTGATTTATCATTCGTTCCGTCCGCCTGGATCATAGCATGATCTACTGCATAAACATCAGAAGGATCCATTCCCTTTAATACCTGAGAAATAACGGTATTTACATTTTCAACCGCTTTTAAAACACCTTTTCCGCCAAAACGGCTCTTGTCACCATCACGCAGCTCCAGTGCTTCAAATTCACCTGTAGATGCGCCGCTTGGTGCAGTGCCTCTGCCTACCGTTCCATCTGTAAGATAAACTTCTGCCTCTACAGTAGGATTACCTCTTGAATCAATGATCTCTCTTCCGATTACTTTTTCGATTTCCAAATGCTTCATAATTTTGTCCTTTCTGGCAACGGAGTTTTCCCCCGGCAGGTTATTTCCCACCGAGGGACTTGGCCATGATTGATTCACATCAGTTAGTCTTTTCTAACCGTTAATATTTTACCATAGTCAGTTGGCAAACGCAATGTAGCTTATAGGGAAGTTTTTTCAAATACATGCTAAAACAGAGCCTCTTATTTACCTAACGTATAATTTCCATTCCCCTCAGCTATGATACAGCTGTTGAAGAATTCCGTTGCTGCCTTGATCAGATAGCAGGTGTCTTTCACACCTGCAGTCTCGTAAGGAGAGTGCATTGCAAACTGCGCAAGCCCGATATCTACTGTATTTAAGGAAACATGGGCATTTGAGATATTGCCCAAGGTAGAACCCCCTGCAATATCAGAACGGTTGGTAAAGGTCTGTACCGGAACCTGTACCTTCTTGCACAATGCCTTGAAAACGGCTGCAGATACAGCATCTGTAGTGTACTTCTGGTCTGCATTGTATTTAATAACAATACCTCCGTTAATGGTCGGACGGTTGGTTGGATCTGCTACATCTGCATGATTTGGATGTACTGCATGAGCATTGTCTGCAGAGATCATAAAGCTGGAAGCAACTGCCATAAGATACTGCTCTCTGGTACGTCCTAAGCTGTCATTGATCCGCTCTAAAACATCCTTTAAGAAAGTAGAATCTGCGCCCTGCTTTGTGCCACTTCCCACTTCTTCATTATCAAAGATCGCTGCTACAGAAACACTGGAGTTATTCTCTCCCTCGATCACTGCCTTTACAGAAGAAAATGCACACTGAAGATCATCCAGTCTGCCGCAGGAAAGGAAGGTCTCATCTGCCCCCCAGATGGTTCCAGGCTGGCGGTTATATAAGAACAGGTCATGTCCTAAGATATCCTCTTCTTTTACTCCTGCTGCGTCTGCTATGAGAGACATAAAGGTTCCTTTTGCTTCCAGACTGCCAAATACAGGAAGCATATCTTTCTGTGCATTGTATGCATAGCCGTCATTTACCTGGCGGTTCATATGGATGGCCAGATTCGGGATCATCACCAGATCACGGTCCACATTGATCAACTTAGACACCAGACGGTTTCCTTCGGATACTACCAGTCTTCCGGCAATGGATAATGGTCTGTCAAACCACGGAGCACAGATCATACCGCCATATTTTTCTACATTTAATTTAACACAGTGTGCTGCCTCCATCTCTGGATTTTCCTTGATCTTAAAGGATGGGGAATCACTGTGGCTTGCCATGATCTGAAAGCCCTTAAATGCTTTTCCCGGTACCTTAAATGCAATCACAGCGGACTGGTTGCGGGTCACAAAGTAACGTCCGCCGGCTTCAAGCTCCCAGCTTTCTTCCTCTTTTACTTCTGTAAAGCCAGCTGCTGTAAGCATATCCACTATATTTTTCACTGCATGGAAGCAGGAAGGGCTGTTCTGTAAAAATGTAAGGAGTTCCTTTGATGTTTCGCTGTAGTTTTCTCTTGTTAATTCCATAGTGCTAAATATCTTCTCCTTATATTAACTTCTTAAATATCACTTTCAAATACTACGCCTGCAAAAGCAGGCGAGTATGTACTCTCTTTATTTTTCTTTCATATAAGCCACTGCTTTGGAGAGGCCCATACTGTTGGAAGCCTTAAACAGCAGACAGTCGCCAGAAAGCACATGGTCATCTAACCATTTTTCCAGCGCTTCAAGGCTTTCTACTTCTGCAGTCGGGATATCTCCACCTGCCATTTTAAGTCCAATTCCGATTTCTCTAGCCAGTTCACCATACAGAACCACCTGATCTGCAGGATGATCTTTTAAGAAAGCTCCCACTTCCTGATGGAATTTTACAGTATCAGAGCCTAATTCTTTCATGTCAGCAAGAACTGCGATCCGCTTTCCCTCACAAGGCAGAGAAGCTAATACTTCAATTCCTGCTTTCATGGAAACAGGGCTTGCATTATAGCTGTCATCGATCACAGTCACACCATTCAGATGGAGGATCTGTTGACGGCCCTTAAAGCCTTCAAAACGGCACAATAGTTTAGCAGCATTTTCCATGGAAATACCATATTCTCCAGCTACCGCCAGCGCTGCCAGGGCATTCTGTACCATATGTTTTCCCATAACCCGCAGCCGCAATTGTACTTCTTCATCTCCATGGACTGCTGTAAATACAGGATAACCATTTTCCAGATGAAGATCTTCTCCCCTGTAATCGCAGCCTTCAGAAAGTCCGTATAAAACCTTCTTTCTGCCCTTCTTTTGCACTACAGTTCTAAGAAGAGGATCATCACCATTTAAGAACAAAGTGCCGTCTTCAGACATTCCATCCTGAATATGCAGCTTTTCTTTTAAAATATTTTCCTGAGAACCTAGCTGTTCAATATGGGCTACACCAATATTAGTCATAACTGCACAGTTGACTTTAGCTACATTGGCGATACGGGTCATTTCTCCCGGTTCGCTCATTCCCAGCTCGATCACACCAATCTGGGCATTTTCCGGGATTTCAGCAACAGTGATAGGTACTCCTACCTGGCTGTTGCTGTTTCCAGGTGTTTTGTATACAATGAAACCTGCACTTAAAGCGGCTGCCACCATTTCACGGGTAGTGGTCTTTCCCACGCTTCCAGTAATACCTACTAAAGGAAGTGGATTCATTTTTCTGCAGTAAGATCCAAAATCCTGAAGTGCCTTTCTGGTATCTGGTACAAAGATCCAGGCTGCTGCTTTGGCTGCGGCCTCTTTTTCTTTATCCCCTTTACACTGGGTCCGGATTGCTTCTAAAACTTCTTCTTCGGTCTTATGACGGCTGGTAAATGCTGCTTTTGCACCATTCCCGATAGCCATACAGATATAGTCATGTCCATCTGCCCGTTCTCCGATAATGGGCACAAACAGATCGTTTCCTGTCATTTTTCTGGAATCCAGGCTGATATGATCTACAACTGGGGTATCTCCCTCATGTACTACTGTTCCGCCAACTGCCTCTGCAAGGGCTCTGGCTGTTATCTCTCTCATCACTATGCCTTCTCTCCCAGCTCTTTTACTGTTTCTTCAATTACTTCACGATCCAGGAAATGATGACGGACACCATTAATCTCCTGATAATCCTCATGTCCCTTTCCAATAACAGCTACCATATCTCCCGGCTGTGCATGAAGAATGCTGTAACGAATGGCTTCTTTGCGGTCCGGGATCTCAATGAATTTGCCACCTGTCTTTTCAATGCTTCCCCGGATATCTGCAATAATATCTTCTACTTTTTCATAACGGGAATTATCTGCTGTAATAATACTCAGGTCTGCCATCCTTCCACCGATCTCACCCATGGAATAGCGGCGGTCCTTGGAACGGTTTCCACCGCAGCCAAAAACACATACCAGACGTTTCGGGTTATAATTGCGCAGTGTGGATAACAAACTTTCCATGCTCACTGCATTATGGGCATAATCCACAAGAACAGTACAGTTCTCGCCGGTATAAACGATCTCCATACGGCCATTGACACGGATATGCTCTAATGCATGGCTGATCTTTTCCTGATCCAGATTCAGAAAGCTGCATACACTGACCGCTGCCAGTGCATTTACCACATTAAAGAGACCCGGGATACCAAGTCTTACTTCCATGTCATATTTTCCGGAAATATGGAATTCTGTTCCCACAAAATCAGGCTGTGACACATAGTGCACATCAGAAGCAATGAAATCTGCCGTTTTTCCCTCTTCACTGTAAGTATAAAGTTCACAATTTGCTGATTTTATGATCTCCTCTGCATGTTCATCGTCCTTATTTACCAGACCGATGCGGCACATATTAAGGAGTCTTGTTTTATAATAAAGATACTCTTCAAAATCTGCATGCTCTCCCGGCCCAATGTGGTCCGGAGAAATATTGGTAAAGATACCATAGTCAAAATACAGGCCGTCAGTACGATGCATTTTGATTCCCTGGGAAGACACCTCCATCACTGCATACTCACAGTCTGCTTCTGCCATCTGTGAAAATGCCTGATGCAGCTCATAGGACTCCGGTGTGGTATTTAAAGTAGGTGTTACCACATCATCAATTACAGTTCCCGTGGTTCCGATCATACCCACTTTCTTTCCTGCAGCCTGTAAAATGGCCCGGATCATATGAGTGGTAGTGGTCTTTCCCTTCGTTCCGGTAACACCGATCATCACCAGTTTTTTCGTAGGATGACCGAAACGTGCAGCAGAAAGAAGTGCCAGTGCATGGCGTCCTTCCTTTACCATGACCACTGTTATTTTTTTTAATTCTTCCTGAGATAGTCCGCCAAGCTTTAACTCTTCTTCTACAGGTCTTTCTGTCACAAGGACTGTTACTCCTGCTTTTAATACCTGCGGGATAAAGCTGTGTCCGTCTACACGGATACCTTTCATTGCCACAAACACTTTTCCAGGAGCTGCTTTTCTGGAATCATAGATCACATCCTCTGTTTCCGCATCCACACTTCCCTGAAGCAGCGTGTATTCAAGTCCCTTTAACCAATCACGAAATATCATGCTTTTAAACCTCTTGTTTCTGCTATATTTGCCGGTGATCCCCCAAAAAGGAGAGTCACATTGCCATGCATATCGAGGAGGCGCCAGTGGCGCGTCCGCTAATTTAGAACAGACCGGTAATCTTTCCGTTTACCACATCAATGCCCTCTGCTGCCGGCTTCTTTGGAAGTCCCGGCATAGTCATAATAGAGCCGGTAAGAACTACTACAAAGCCAGCTCCAGCACAGACATAAGCATCTCTTACATTGATGGTAAAGCCGGAAGGTCTTCCCAGCTTTTTCTGGTCATCAGACAGAGAATACTGAGTCTTTGCCATGCATACAGGCAGATCACCAAAACCCATTTCTTCAATACGCTGCAATGCCTTGGAAGCTGCCGGAGCATAGGATACGCCGTCTGCGCCGTAGATCTGGGAAGCAATGGTGCCGATCTTTTCCTTTAATGGCATCTCATCTGTATAGATCGGTCTAAAATCCCCTCTCTTGTTTTCCAGGGTATTTAATACTTTTTCAGCTAAAGCGATGCCGCCTTCTCCTCCTTTTGCCCAGACTTCAGCCAGTGCAAATTCACAGCCTCTTTCTTCGCAGAATTTCTTAATATAAGCATACTCAGCCTCTGTATCGGTTATGAAGGAGTTTAAGGTAACAACTACCGGAACACCGAATTTCTGGATATTTTCAATGTGTTTTTCAAGGTTTACGATACCTCTCTTTAATGCATCCAGATTCTCTTCAGAAAGCTGGTCTTTTGGAACACCGCCATTGTATTTTAAAGCTCTTACAGTTGCTACTAATACCACTGCATCCGGATGAATGCCTGCCTTGCGGCACTTGATATCCATAAACTTCTCTGCACCCAGGTCAGCGCCAAAGCCAGCTTCTGTCACAGCGATATCACAAAGCTTTAAAGCTGTCTTTGTAGCACGTACGCTGTTGCAGCCATGTGCAATATTAGCAAATGGTCCGCCATGTACCAAAGCACCTGTGTGCTCTAAGGTCTGGATCATATTTGGCTTTAAGGCATCCTTTAACAGAGCCGCCATAGAACCTACTGCATGAAGATCTGCTGCTGTTACAGGTTCTCCTGCAAAATTGTAGGCAACAATGATCTTTCCAAGACGCTCTTTCAAGTCATCCATATCATTTGCAAGACAGAGGATAGCCATGATCTCAGATGCAACGGTGATCACAAAATGGTCTTCACGTACCATACCGTCAGCCTTTGCCCCAAGTCCGACTACTACATTTCTAAGAACTCTGTCATTCATATCAAGGCAGCGTTTCCAAAGGATCTGTCTCGGATCGATGTCCAGTGCATTGCCCTGCTGGATGTGGTTATCAAGAAGAGCTGCCAGAAGGTTATTGGCAGATGTGATGGCATGGAAATCACCGGTAAAATGAAGGTTCAGATCTTCCATAGGAAGTACCTGTGCATAGCCGCCGCCTGCTGCGCCGCCTTTGATTCCAAAGCACGGTCCTAAGGATGGTTCTCTTAAGGCGATGATAGCATTTTTGCCCATCTTTCCAAAGGCTTCTCCCAGTCCCACAGTAATAGTAGTCTTTCCTTCACCGGCCGGTGTCGGATTGATAGCTGTCACAAGGACCAATTTTCCGTCCGGACGGTCTTTTACTTTTTTCCAGAGGTCATCTGTAAGTTTTGCTTTATATTTTCCATAAAGCTCCAGATCATCCTCTCCAATACCATAAGAGGCTGCTACTTCCTTAATTGGCTGCATTACCGCTTCCTGTGCGATCTCAATATCTGTTTTCATGGGTACTTCCTCCTTGATGAATAATATTATGATGTTGCTTATCTTCCCTGTTCAAGCAGTTCTTCAAACTGCTCCGGGCTCATTAACACTTTTCGTGGTTTGGTTCCTTCTTCTTCACCAACAACCCCCGCTTCTGCCAATTGGTCCATAATACGGGCCGCCCGATTAAAACCGATCTTAAAGACTCTTTGGAGCATACCAATAGAGGCTTTGTCCTTTTCTATGATAAATTTACCTGCCTGGGCGAAATATTCATCCCGTCCTGCAGCCGAACTTCCTCCATCAGAAGAAGGCGCTGCCACGCGGCTTATCACATCTTCATTGTACTGGGCTGTCATTCCCTGCTCTGTTAAAAATTCTACGACCCGGCCAACTTCTTCATCGGATACAAAAGCACCCTGAACACGCTGAGGTTTCGGAAAACCTGCAGGATAAAAGAGCATATCGCCCTTTCCCAGAAGTTTTTCCGCACCGTTCATATCAATAATTGTACGGGAATCTACGCCAGAAGAAACCGCAAATGCAATTCGTGACGGCACGTTTGCCTTGATCAGACCGGTAATGACATTGACAGACGGTCTCTGTGTAGCGATTACCAGGTGAATGCCTGCTGCACGAGCTAACTGAGCCAAACGGCAGATGGAATCTTCTACCTCTCCCGGTGCAACCATCATAAGGTCTGCCAGCTCATCGATGATAATAACGATCTGAGGCAGTTTTTTCGGTTTTTGGTCTTCTGGAATATCGGTCAGCCGGCCTACTTTTTCATTGTATCCCTTTATATCTCTAACGTTACAATCCGCAAATTTTTTATAGCGGTCCGTCATTTCTGCAACAGCCCAGTTTAAGGCGCCGGAAGCTTTCTTCGGATCTGTAACGACTGGAATCAACAGATGTGGGATACCATTGTATACGCTTAACTCTACTACCTTCGGATCTACCATGATCATCTTTACATCTTTCGGATCAGATTTAAAGATAATGCTCATGATCAAAGTGTTAATACATACAGACTTACCAGAACCAGTAGCACCTGCGATCAAAAGGTGGGGCATCTTGGCAATATCTGTAACAACCACCTGACCGCCAATGTCTTTGCCTACTGCAAAAGCAAGGCGGGATTTGTGGTTTCTAAAGGAATCAGAGTCCAGAAGCTCTCTTAAATATACAATATTATTCTCTTTATTTGGTACCTCGATACCTACTGCAGACTTACCTGGGATCGGTGCCTCAATACGGATATCTGCTGCTGCAAGACTTAACTTGATGTCATCTGTAAGTCCTACGATCTTGCTGACCTTTACTCCCTGTTCCGGCAGCAATTCATAACGGGTAACAGAAGGACCACAGCTGATATTGGTAACAGTAACACCTACTCCAAAATTATGCAGTGTCTGCTGCAGTTTAATAGCCGTTGCCTTATATTCATCCTCTGAAAAGGCATTTGCATTGTGCACTGGTTTCTTTAACAGATCTGTAGGCGGGAATATATATTCTTTTTCTGCTTCATGTTTTGCAATCTCTTTGGCAACAGACTCGGCTGCCTCACCTTCTGACTCTGTAATGGTTGCCTTCACATTAGAAGATCTGGGCGCCATGAATGGATCTGGTTTTGGTGCAGCAGCTGCTGCCTCTGCTGCTCTCGTACTCTCTAATTTCTTCTTTAACAGATCTGTCTCTGCCTCGATTACCTTTCCAGAAGCAGTCACTACCTGTTTTGGTGCCTCTGAAACATAAATGGCGCCGGAAGCCGCCATAATGGAATCTGGAGATGTATTGTCATCAAACTTAGGATCCCATGAAGATTCTTTTTCATCATCATCTTCTATATCAGCATATGTGCTCTGAGAGTTTTTCTCGCTGCCTATCTCCTGGGATACATGAGCATTTTCCTCATATGTATCATATACATTTTCTGTCTCATCTTCATTTTCAATATCAGAAAGACTGACTGTTTCTTCTGAAAGATCTTCATCCCATGGTGCCTCTTCTGCCGGCACTGTATGATGCTCTTCTGATACAGGTTCTTCCTCCGGTACTAGTTTTCCGGAAACAGCTGATACCTTCTGTTCCCAGGCAGTAGCCCGCCCGGAAGAAAAGTCTGGTGCCGGAATCTCCATTTCCTCTAAGGTCCTTCTGTCTTTTGGCACATGGATAGTCTCATACTGGGCTTCTAGTTCATCTGCCAGAGCCTGCGCCTCATCCTTTGTCTTATCATAACCAGAAGGTATCTGAATCCGACCCCTAAACTCATCTGCAGGAGATGAGATCTCCTCTTCTTCTCTAAATTCTTCTCGGAACGTTTCCTCATCATATTCTGCGTCTTCCGGCACAGGACGTCTGCCTTCTTCTATAGCAGTCAGCCTGGTGGCATTCAGGTTCACGCCACGGACTCTCTGCTCTTCCCGCAAAAGTTTTCTCTCTTCTACTCTCTGAGCATGAATCTCTTTTCTCCGGTCCATATCTTCTCTTGCGTACTGATAAGCCCGGTCGCTGCCATTCTTGACAGCAGAGACAAAGGATTTTCCGGTAATACATACCATGCAGATAATAAGCAGTACCAGAAATACAAGATAAGCACCAGCTCTTCCTACAAAAAACATAAGAACAGAAGCCAGAGCACCTCCTATTAGTCCACCCCCCGGGATCCCAGATGCCCCGTCTGCATAAAACTGGGTAATAGAACCATTTTCAGGCATCCTTCCAAACAGCAGTTGGAATAGTCCGCAAAGTGTGATTACAGCACAGATCACAGCTACTAATTTAATGATTGCATGGATATTTCCCTGATTTGATAATTGAAAACAGGTGCCTATAAAAATAAGCAGCGGCAAAAGATATCCTAAAATGCCGAACAATCCAAGCTGAATACCCTTTAATATCTCACCTACTATACCGCACAGGCCAAAGTTGCTTAAAAATAAAAGGATTGCAACAGCAAAAGAGCAGATAATGATTACTTCTGCCCTCATAAACCCCATATCGTCTTCTTCATACACCGGTTCCGGCACCCGTCTGGAAGAACTTGTCTTCCCTGCAGACGCAGTCGCCTGCTTTTTTCCTCTGCTGCTTCCTGCTGTCTCTTTCTGTATGGTACTTCCCTTTGGTCTTCCTGGTTTTCCCGTTTTCCCCTGTTGTTTTTTTACTGAATCAGCCACAGATTATAGCCTCCTATTTTCATACCGCGCCTCAAAGAACATATGTTCTTAACAATAAGGACTATTAACAGTATACAAAAAATTCTTAAGAATTGCAATGACTAACACCGTTCTCAGATTGTTTGTAAGCATTTTTGTATTTTGCATCAATGCCATAAAAAAGACCATCCTTTCTGTATCTTCATACTACATAAGGACAGTCTTTCCATTTTTTATTCTATCTATTCGTTTATTTAGTCTAACATATTTCGGATTGCTACCGGTGTACGGTAATTCCAGGTAGAAGTCTTAATACCGCTTCGACGGCTGGCTGCATGGACAATGCGCCCATTTCCAATATAAATAGCTACGTGGTTTACCTTGCCGTTGCTGCCTGCGTAGAAGATCAGGTCTCCGGGCTGCATATTAGCAGAAGTTACTTTCTTACCCATCTGTGCCTGGGAGCCGGAATAATGTGGCAGAGATACGCCAAACTTCTCCATAACTCTCATGGTGAAACCAGAGCAGTCAACACCATTAGTCAGACTGGTTCCACCCCATACATAGCGGTTGCCAACAAATTGAAGAGCATAGTTTACAAGCTGTGAACGTCGAGATTGTTTTGAGCCTGAGCTGCCATTCTTAGAAGAGCCACTGTCTTTTGAAGGAGTGAACTTAATGGCTTCGTTTAAGGCATAACGGACTTCTACGTTGTTATCGCGGGTAGAGATATATGCCTTTTCATCTGAGTCCTGACTTCCATCTTCTGCATCTACAGAACCCAAGTCAATCTGTACCCAGCCATCCTGCTGGTCTACTACCGGGTAACGCTCATCTTTAACAATCTGTGTCCAGATCTTGGAATCTGTATTTGGTTCCACACGTACATTTAATACATCTGTTGTGATGATCGCCATCTGCGTGGCATTCTGCATTGCCAGGTCTTTTGCCTCCTGACCAGTGGCAACCAGATCTGGTCTGGCTGCAATATAACCGGTTACTGTGCCTGATTTAATCTTGTACCAACCGTCTACGCTTTCGATAATATCACCGGCTGCTTTGCTGGTCAGCTTACCGATTACATTATCTTCACCCTTGTCTTCCGGTGTACTGCGCACATTCATATAGCCTGTTCCCTTAAAGATAACAATATTATCATACTGGTTAATAGCCTGTGCCTTTAGATCCAGCTTACGCCCCTCATTTAAAGCATATTTTACTTCGCAGTAATCAGCAGAAATATAGCCACTATTGATCTGTACCCATCCATCTTCCTCAGAAAGCACCTCATAGCGTTCTGCCGGAAGTGCCTGGCCTACAACATCTGCGTCTGTGCTTGCGTCGCTTCGGATATTCAGATTATCATTTTCTGTCATGATAATGGCACGTTTTTTAACAAGGCCTTTCGCCAGTTCTTTTGCTGCATCCCCTGTTACCAGGTACTGACTGCTGATATAACCTTCAATACCGCCGGAGGTAATATGGCTCCATTCTCCCTCTTCTCCTAAAACCTCGCAGGCTCCGTCTCCTGAAACCTTTCCAATTATATTACCTTTCATATCAGGAGTCTCACGGATATTTACATAACCGGAAACCTGGACAATACCCAGATTCTGGTATGCATCAATGGCACTTTGAATCTCCTGCTCTTCTTTTGCCTTTTCTTCCTCTTCTCTTGCAGCATTGGAAGCGCTGGCCGCTTCCAGTCCGGTTCCCGGCTCGTCGATTACATTTTCACTGCCACCACGGGCCACCCGGTCAGAAACCGCTGACTTAACATTTACCACTGCCAGCACGATAATACCAATCAGTACCACTGCCGCCAAAGCCATCAGAAGATATCTGGGGTCCCATTTCTGATTCCGGTTTCTTCTCGCCTTATTCAGGCGGGATATATAGTCCTTATTTTCACTCATGGTTATTTCTCCTGTTATTACTAAATACATTCACAGGCACAACTTTCACTCGCCCTGTTTTCTGTGCGCCTTTTTACGCACTTTGTGTATCAGTATAGCATAAAATCTCCTTTAAAAAGTGAACAAACTATTAAATATATTAAAAATTATTTAAAAAACATTGCCCGAAAAGGCTATATACCATATGTATACATCCCCCTCGGGCAATAAAACAGATTGCAATTTTCTATTTTGCAAGTATCATACGGTCATTGGAGAATTCCTCGCCGCTTGCTTCGGAGAATTTCGCTAACAGATCTTCTACTGTCAGTTTCTTTTTCTCTTCTCCTTCTACATCATAAATAATGTGGCCGCTGTTCATCATGATCAGACGGTTTCCGATCTGGATAGCATCTTTCATGTTATGGGTAACCATCAAAGCAGTCAGATGCTGCTCATTGACCATTTCCTCCGTCAGTTCCAGAACTTTTCTGGCTGTTTTCGGATCAAGGGCTGCTGTATGCTCATCTAACAGAAGCAGCTTCGGACGCTTCAAAGTAGACATTAACAGTGTCAAAGCCTGTCTCTGTCCGCCGGAAAGAAGTCCTACCTTGGAAGTCAGACGGTCTTCCAGGCCCAGGCCCAGCCTTAACAAAAGATCCCTGTACAGTTTTCTTTCATTATTATTGATACCTGGTTTCAATGTGCGCAGAGTGCCTCTTCTGAGCGCCAGTGCCAGATTTTCCTCGATTCCCATAGTTGCGGCAGTTCCATTCATAGGATCCTGGAATACACGGCCTAAGAAAGCTGCTCTCTTGTACTCCGGAAGCTTGGTCACATCTTTATCATCAATGATGATCTGACCTTCATCTACCGGCCATACACCTGCAATGGCATTTAACATGGTGGATTTACCGGCACCATTACCGCCGATAATGGTAACAAAGTCTCCCTCTTTCAGTGTAAGGTTTAAGTCCCTTAACGCCTGTTTTTCATTTACTGTGCCTTTATTAAAGGTTTTTGATACATGTTTGATCTGAAGCATCAGGCTTTACCTCCTTTGAAACCCATTGAAAAATAACGCATCTTCCATGTTGGGATTGCCAGGAAGACAGCTACTACTGCTGCAGACAGCAGTTTTAACAGGTCTGTATCGATTCCCAGCCAGATAACCACCTGAAGTACCAGATAGTAAATGATAGAACCAAAAGCAATACTTAAAAGGCGCAGGCCGAAGTTTCTGAAGATCTTTCCGAATAATGCTTCTCCGATGATAACAGCAGCCAAACCGATCACAATAGCACCACGGCCCATGTTGATATCCGCAAAGCCCTGATACTGGGAAAGGAGGGCTCCGGAAAGAGCTACCATACCATTGGAAATCATCAGGCCCAGAACGCGGTTAAAATCTGTGTTAATTCCCTGTGCTCTTGCCATTTTGTCATTGCAGCCTGTCGCGCGGATGGAACAGCCAAGTTCTGTGCCAAAGAACCAGTACAGGATTACGATCAGAACAATGATAATCAGAGCTACTAAAAGGATGGTATTTTTAAAGAGAGGCACATTGCGGATAAAACGTAATGATACAAGCAGACTATACTTGTCTACATTGATCGCCTGGTTTGCCTTTCCCATTATTTTCAGGTTAATAGAATACAGTCCCAACTGTGTCAGGATACCGGAAAGGATAGCCGGAATACCCATAAACGTATGTAAAAGACCGGTCACGCATCCTGCTGCCATACCTGCAAGAAGGGCTGCAAACATGGACACCCATACATTCTGTCCGCTTAACATCATCATAATGCAGACTGCACCGCCGGTACACAAAGAACCATCTACAGTCAGATCTGCAAAATCCAGTATACGAAATGTGATATAAACACCAATGGCCATGATACCCCAGATCAGGCCCTGTGCCACTGCTCCCGGAAGAGCATTTAATAAATTCATTATATTCATTGTTTTCCCCTTTAGACGGCATACAGCGGGAGGCCCTTTTGCCTTCCCGCTGTGTCTGCCACGAAAGTTTTTTACATTAAAAGTTTCTTTACAAACTTATTATTCTTCGATGGCTACATAGTCATCCGGAACTGTGATCTCCAGTGCATCACAGATGGTCTTGTTGTACTTCTTTGTAAACTGAGGTGCATATTCGATCGGCATCTCAGAAACCTTTTTCTCACCTGTAAGGATCTTAACTGCCATCTTACCGGTTGCAACGCCCAGGTCATAGTAGCTGATAGAAAGGGTTGCAACACCACAGCCGGAGCAGATGCCCTCTTCTCCTGCAATTACAGGAACCTTTGCAGGCTGGCAGATGTTATTAACAATCTCTGTGTTCGCTGCTACTGTATTATCAGTCGGAACATAAATCACATCGCTGTTGGTTGCAGCATTGGTAGTAATGGTTGCAAGGTCATTGGAATCAGAGAATGCATAGTATTCGCAGGTATATCCAAATTCTTCCAGAGCTGCCTTTACAGTATCTACCTGATACTGGGAGTTAGCTTCTGCGGAGCAATATAACAAACCAACGCTCTTTGCATCCGGGAACAGTTCATGAAGCATAGCTGCCTGCTCATCAAGCGGAGCCAGATCGGAAGTACCGGAAATGTTTCCGCCTACCAGGCCGTCAAATCCGTCAATACCAAGCGCTACACCATACTCTGTAACAGCGGTTCCTAATACAGGAATCTCATTGGTTCCAGCCTGTGCTGCCTGCAGAGATGGAGTTGCGTTTGCAAGGATCAGGTCTACGTTATTGGAAACAAAGCTGTTGATAATGGTAGAACAGGTGTTGGAATCGCCCTGTGCGTTCTGCTCATCAAAGGTAACTGCATCACCCAGTGCATCGGTTAATGCATCCTTAAATCCCTGGGTAGCTGCATCCAGCGCTACATGCTGTACCAGCTGGCAGATACCTACGTTATAGGTCTTTCCATCGGTGGAAGCTGCTGCTTCGCTCTGTGCTGTTTCAGAAGAAGCTGCCTCTGTTGCTGCTTCAGACGCTGCTGCAGTAGTAGCTGTGCTGCCGGAGCCGCCGCATCCGGTCATAGATGCTGCACATGCTGCTGCTAATAATACTGATACGATCTTTGTAGATTTTTTCATAATACCGTCCTCTTTTCGCTTAAAACTCATTCGTTTTAATGTGCTCTCTGAGTACATTTCATACAAACTAATGGTATGATACTACAAAAAAATCCCTACGTCAATTTTATTGCTTTAAATTTCTTAGAATTTAAAGCAATAAAGTGTTTTTCGTCGTTTTTACCAATGGTTTTTCCATATTTTTAAAGTTTTTCCGATCTTGTTTTTACAGATCTTTCTGATTTTACAGTTCTTTCCAGTTTAACGGAATCGTCACTACAAATTCTGTTCCCTCTTCCAGTTGAGAGGTAACGCGGATGGTTCCATGGTAAAAATTAACAATATGTTTTACAATAGAAAGTCCCAATCCTGTACCACCCTGTTTCCGGCTGCGTCCCTTATCTACCCGGTAGAACCGCTCAAAAATGCGATCCAGGCTCTCCTGCGGGATACCAACACCATTATCCCGCACACGTGCAACCATATTCCCGTCTTGTTCCCGGATATTTACCCATACCTGACCGCCGGGCCGGTTGTATTTTACTGCATTGCTTACCAGATTGGAAAGAAGCTCCTTCATCTGCTGTGGATTGGCCTTGATGCAAAGGGGCTGGCAGTCGCAATGTATAAACACCTGTCCTGCTGCTGCTGTTGGTTTTAAGCTGTCTACGATCTCATCCAACAGTACACTGACTCTCACATCAGAAACTACTACTTCTGCGTCCTTTGCCTCTAATCTGGAGATCATAAGGATATCATTAATAAGCCCTGCCATATTGATGGCTTCTCTTTTGATTCTCCTGATAAAGTCTATTTTCATATCTTCGTCTCGAATCATTCCGCTTTCCATTAATTCTGCATATCCCTGGATAGATGTAATCGGAGTCTTTAACTCATGGGAAGCATTGCTGAAAAATTCCTGGCGGATCTGTTTTTCCTTGTCGATACGGTTTAAATAGGCTTTTACATTTTGTGACATCTCCATGGTAGTTTCTGCAATCACGTTTAACTCCGGATATTGACATTTTTCAAAATGTAATTCTGTATAGTCTCCTTTGTAATCTCCCTTTACCTTTGACATTTCTGCTGCAATGTTGCTTAAGGGCCGAGTCACAGAGTCCACAAAACGCTTAGAAACCACCAGTGCACAGCCAAGAGCCACCAGGAAACTGAACAGTGCAGCCGGAAGAAGCACGGTAAGATACTCACCTGCACCGGAATACGGTACAGAAACACGGATGATCATATCTGCCCGGTTAGATTTGCAGGCCACATATAAAAGTTCCTTTTGCAAGGTATGTGAATACCGTCTGGCAGAACCACTGCCATGTTCTAGTGCCTGTACTACCTCGATCCGGCTCAGATGATTATCCAGTTCAGAAGGATCTGCATCAGAATCAGAAACTACCGTTCCGTCTGTACGGATCAGGGTCACACGGCTGGGATTTCCTGCTGTGAACGCTTCCATCCGCTGCACCTGTTCTAACAGATCTCCGTCATAATTTAATGTCTGATCGATCATTTCCAATGTGTAGAGCATATCTTTTCTTGTGGTGTCCAATATGGTGTTTCGGCTGGCAATATAAAAGATGACGCTGTTAATACACAGCGCCGCTAAAAGTACAAAAATGATTTTCTCTAGGATTGCCTTCCTCATAATTTATCCCTCCTGATGTACCAGTCTGTAACCTACACCCCGAACTGTCTTAATACAGGATGAGCCTTTTTCTCCTAATTTCTGGCGCAGCGTACGGATATGCATATCCAGTGTTCTGGTCTCTCCGTCATATTCATAGCCCCAGACCTGATTCAAAAGTTCATCTCTTGTGACTACACGAGACTGGTTTTCCATGAGATAAACTAAAAGCTCAAATTCTTTTAACGTCAATTCGCATAAATGCCCTTCACTAGTCACTTCTCTGGTCTTTTTATTGACTACAATGTCCTCAAAACTGAGCACATCTTTCTTTTCTTCTCTTCTGGCGCGGCGCAACAGGCTGCGTATCCTTGCAGAAAGTTCCAGAACACCGAATGGTTTTACCATGTAATCATCAGCTCCACAATCAAGACCTACCACTTTATCCAGTTCCTTTTCTTTGGCAGTTAGGAGCATGATAGGAAGCTCACGCAGATCATCGGTCTGGCGAATCTTACGAATCGCTGTAACACCATCCATTCCCGGAAGCATCCAGTCAAAAATAGCAAGGGACGGTATTTCTTCTTTGATGCGCTCTAAGCCTTCTTCTGCTGTTTCAAAACCTTCTGCCTCATAGCCGAAACCTTCCAAAGCTATCTTTAAAAGATTACGTATGTTTTCATCATCTTCGATGATATAAATTTTATCCATGGCGATCCTCATCTTTCCCCATTTTGCCATAAGGCAACAATATACTGGTTATATTCTTACCACCAGCATAGCACAGGTATGTAAAAACAAAAACGGCCAAATGTAAAATTTGTGTAAAATCTTACATTTGGCTACGGTTCATACGCCTCTTCTTCTACTGATTTTAGTGAGGGTATATCTTCTTTTTACAACGATATATTACCTACTCGCTTCTTAACGCATCGATTGGATTTAAATTTGCCGCCCGTCTCGCCGGCATATATCCAAAGAACAGGCCAATGGCTACAGACACTCCAAAGGAGATAAGCACTGCCGCCAGTGTAGGAGATGCAGAAATTCCGATCATGGTCCCCACCACCTCTGTGGCTACACAGCCAATAATAATGCCTACCACACCGCCTAAGGAACTGGTTACGGCCGCCTCAATGACAAACTGTTGTAAAATGGTTCCCTTATCAGCACCTAAGGACTTTCGGATACCAATCTCTCTGGTACGTTCTGTTACCGATACCAGCATGATGTTCATAACACCCACACCTGCAACCAAAAGAGAGATACCTGCAATACCACCTAACATACCGCTCATCATGGCAATCTGTTCATTTAAAGAATCCAACATTTCACTCATGGCCGTAACTCTGTAAAGATCACTGTCTTTAAAGGTCTCGTATAAAAAGTTCTCAATCAGTGTCTTGGCTGTATCTGCATTGTCTGTATCAGATACCGTTAATGTATAACTATTGATCTTTGCACTTCCTGCAAGGCTGGTTGCGACACTGTAAGGAATCCATACAAAATCATCTGTACCGCCGTCTTCCATATCATCTTCATCCTGGACCTCTACCACGCCAACTATCTTAAATGCATAACCATTGATCTTTAAAGTCTCGCTGAGTGCTTTATCTGAGCTTCCGAACAGTTCCTGCGCCACATAGGCACCAACTACACATACTTTCTGCCGGGAAGAAATATCTGAATAAGCAATATTTCTTCCCGCCTGAAGTTTATAATCCTTCATATCCAGGTACTGCTCACTTCTGCCTGCCACACTGGTAGAGTCCATGGAGTCATCTCCCTTTTTTACAGTAGCTGACAAAGATACATTAGGACTGATGCCATCAAAGAGATCGCCATGTTCATCGTAAAACGCATACATCTGATCCACATCTACGGTACGGGATGTAAGATTGGTCATATTTACATTAATCTGGTTGACACCCATGCTGGCAAAACTTTCCACTACGCTTCCCATATATCCGTTGACCAGACTTACCAGGATAATAACCGCTGCCACACCGATAATAATACCTAACATAGTCAGGAAAGAGCGCATCTTATTGCCCCATATGCTTTTTATAGCCAGTTTAAAGGATTGCAGCATAATCTTTTACATCTCCGTCAAATATTTTGTGTCCATCTGCAATGCGTACTACCCGTTTTGCCTCCATGGCAATGGCATTATCATGGGTGATCATTACAATGGTATTTCCCTCTTCGTTTAACTGTTTTAAGAAATTTAAGACCTCGCGGCTGGTTTTGGAGTCTAAAGCACCTGTAGGCTCATCTGCCAGGATCAGGGACGGATCCCCGGCCAGTGCTCTTGCAATAGAAACTCGCTGCTGCTGTCCGCCGGATAACTGATTTGGCATATTTTTCCATTTTTCTGCCAGACCTACCTTTTCCAGAGAAGCCATGGCACGCTGTTTTCGTTCCTCACTTCCCACTCCTGCATAGAGAAGGGGAAGTTCTACATTTTCCAGAAGATTTAGCTTTGGAAGAAGATTGTACTGCTGGAAAATAAAACCGATCATCTTATTGCGGATTCTCGCAAGCTGTTTGTCTTCCATTTTGCTCACATCTTCCCCGCCCAGATAATATTCTCCTTTGGTAGGAACATCCAGCGCCCCGATAATATTCATCAATGTAGATTTTCCGCTTCCTGATTTTCCTACGATGGCTACAAACTCACCTTTGTCGATAGCTACGCTTACATCGTCATTGGCTCGAACCTCTTCGCCTCCAAGATAGTAAATCTTGAAAATATGCCGAAGGTCGATAAGATGTTTGCCCGGTTTATCCAAATCTGTATTACCTGTGCTGGCGTTTGTGTTTTGAGTTTTTATCTCATGAGTTTTTTTCTCATTGTTGCTATCTATTTTGTCTTTCGCGTTCTGTCGGCCTTTCCACAAACGAAACATAAAAACTCCTTTCACGTTTTAAACCCTTATGTACTCTGCTCTCTTGTGGATCACTGCCTATCTTGGACCACCGCCACCGCCGCCGGGACCTCCACCGTTTCCACCGCCGGGAGCACCGCCCATTCCGCCGCCGGGGCCGCCCATTCCGGGACCACCCATCATCGAATTAGTAGAACCCGTACTGGATTTTGCCACATAAACGACATCGCCTTCAGAAAGTCCGCTTTTGATCTCTACATAAGAGTCATTGGTCAGTCCTGTTTCCACTTCCACTGCTTTGTAACCTGCCGGTACCGGTCCGTTCTGCTCTTTTACTGACTCGTCTTTTATATAAACCTGATTTCCTCTCATAAGTGCATCCACCGGAATGGTAAGTACGTCATCGGCCTCTTCTAATGTGATCACGCCGTCCACGTTCATACCAGGAAGCAGATCTCCTACCTCGTCCATGGTTACCGTGACCGGATAAGTGCTGACACCATTAGAATAGCTGCTTTCAAGACTCACATTCGTTACCGTTCCTGAAAATGTCTGTCCTTCGTAAGCATCTGCCGTCACTGCAACCTTCTGCCCCACTTTCACATTCTGGATATCCAGTTCATCGATGGACATTTTAAAAGTCAGACTGGACAGATCATAAATGGTCGCCAGCGTTGTCGTGCTGCTGGTATTTTTGGTGATATTATCTCCTACCTTAAAGTTTTTTGTGATCACCTGGCCGGATATCGGGGCTGTAATCGTGTAATTATCATAGTTGTCCTGAGTACTTTCTAATTTACTCTGAGCAGATTCTACGCTTTCCTGTGCCTTATCCAGCGCATCCTTATAATTGCGTATCAGTTTTTCAGCCGTACGGGAGCTCATACGGAAAATAGGAGTGCCTTTCGTCACATAATCTCCCTCATGGACTAAAAGTTCTTCTACTTCTACACTTACAGCCAGATCTGCGTTCATGGTTGTATCCGTAGAAGCCTTAAATGTTCCTTCCTCACTGCCTGTAAACTCACCGATCTGAGCAGATGCTGCTGTAGAAGTTGTAAGTCCGCCCGGGTTATTTACAGAAATCGTCACATATTTTACCAACCGGCCGCCGGAAAGAGTTTCCTCTCGATTGGCTACTGCTTTAACAGAACCCTCGATCTGCTCGCCGGAATCAACCAATGTAAGGACTGCCGTGCTTCCTACAGAGATCAGTTCTGTTTCCCCGCTTAAAAACGGGATACGAATCTCCATCATGTCATCGCTGTAAATGTCAGCCAGCTTTGTATTTCCGCTGACCTTATCTCCCACACTGATATACAGTTCCTTGATATAACCTGTGTCTGTAGCTTTGTATGTATTTCCACTATAATCAGACACTGCCTGATTATAATCATCCAGTGCGTCCGTATAAGAAGTCTGGGATCTGGTAACGGAATTCTGTGCACTGTTTAAGTCTGTATCCATACTGGATCGGTCAATCTCATAAAGAACCTGATCCTTTTCTACCTGGTCGCCTTCTTCAAAGTTAGCTGATATTACCTCGCCTTCTACCATGGAAGTAATGCTGTAAGTATCCTTTGCCTCTAGAGTACCGGAAGAGGACAGCTGAGAGCTGATGCTTCTTTTTTCTGCGGTTGCTGTATTTTCTGCCATTGCAGCTGCCGCTGCTGTTTTTGCTTTATGGCTCCTCCATACAAAAATAACTCCGGCTGCAATAGCGATCACAAGAAGGATGATTACCAATTTGATCAGCTTTTTCTTCTTTTTCATAATATCCCCCTTAATATTCAAGTGCATCAACCGCTGTATAAGAGCTTCCGTTGCGGCTGCATACCAGAACTACATCATCTCCTACTTCCAGGTCTCCATAAATAGAGAACATATACTGAAGCTCGGAAGAATCAAGGCTGATAGTCAGATAGCCCTCCGAATCTTCATCCTCACTGGTATCAAAGCTGTCATCCGAATTTGCCTTGTCTACTTCAATACGAACGGAGGTAGGTGTCATAACATCGGTGGATTTATAATAAATGTTCTTGATCTCGCCTTTTAAAAGGATATAAGAATTGTTGCCGGAGTCATCATCATTGTCCCAGCCCATAGTGGTATAAGCCCAAATAGTTTTTGACTTTACATTGTAATATAAAACTGCAAATCCGGCCTGCTGCTGGGCAGATTTCACTGCTGATAAGGTACTCGCTACACCGTTTAAGAACACATTTGCGTCCTCTGTATCAAATGGTACAGACTGGGAAACGCTGAAGTTTTTATGTACAAGGATCGGGCCTTTGCGCTCATCATCCAGAATGGTGATCGGATTGATCTCACCGTCTGAATTTAACTCACAGTCCAAAATCTTTCCATAGATTTCATTACTATCCTTCTTCTTCGTTTTTAGCAGGTTATAGAAAATGTTCATACAGTCCGTCTGTGTCACTTCATCCGAAGACTGACGATTTATATCCTCATTTAATTCCAGATAATTAAACTTAGATATTCTGGAGGAAACCAGATCTCCGGTAAAATCATCATCTGTATAGCCTAACATAGTAAGAATAGCCTTTACCGCATCTTTGTAGAGAACAGGATCTTCCGGTTTGAACTTGCCTCCCAGATATCCGCTCATCCAGCCTTCTCTCGCTGCAATGCGGATATACACTGCATTGGGATCAGCTGCTGACACATCTGCATAAACTGAAACATTGGATGCAGGCAGATTTTCACGGTAACTGGATGCCTTTACCAGCATTTTTGCAAAGTCCGCTCTGGTGACACTTTCCCTAAAACTGGATATCTCCATGATACCAGTCAGTTTTACAACCTGCTGCCGCAGATTAAAATTAGCCGTGGAAATATTATCTGCCCATGCAGTCATACTTAATATGGGGGAAATAGCAGCTGCAGCCGCCAGAGAGCCGCACAGGAAACGTGTGTGGTTTTTTCGTACTTTCATAATGGAAAACTCCTCTCAGAATGATCAATGATCCATGAAACAAATTTCTTATAGATGTATATTTTTGTTCATTTTCGATTCACTTTTGATTCATGTTTGAAAGTTTACCATTGGTTTGTGAACAAAATGTGTTCGAGGTGTGTTTTTTTGGTCAAAAAATAGACTCAGGTCCCCCGCGCTTACGCGCTCCACTGCCTGCTATCGCAGGCGGGACCTTCGTTAATGGCCCAAGAAAAACAAATGTCTGCTTCGCAGCCGCTTGTTTTTCTTCTGAGTCCATTACATCAGCGGCGCGATCAATCTTAAAAATTTTCCTGCCTTTATCCCAAACCAGTTATAACGGGCACAGTCTCTTAGAGTAACAGAAATACATTTTTCCAGAGTCTTTTCAAAATCCTTCTCTACGTCTGCCACTGCAGAATTCCTATATAGATAAGAACCACATTCAAAATGCAGGTACAGACTTCTGAAATCCAGGTTGATGCTTCCCACTGCCGCCTTTTCATCATCACTGACAAAAACCTTGGCGTGGGTAAATCCGGGCTCGTATTCGTAGATCTTCACTCCAGAAGTGATCAATTCCGGATAATAAGTCCTGGCCAACAGGTAAGCATACTTCTTATCCGGAATATGAGGCATGATGATCTTTACATCAATACCTCGTTTGGCTGCATAAGTCATAGCATTTTTCATTCCGTCATCCAGGATCAGGTAAGGTGTGATAATGTGTACATAGGATTTTGCCTGATTTAAAATGTCCAGATAAACCTGCTCTCCCACCTGTTCTTCATCTAGCGGGCTGTCTGCATAAGGCATGATGAAACCGCTTCCCATATATCCTTTAGGCAGCTTATAATCCGCTGGTACAAGATACTGCTCATAATTCTCTTCGTTTTTACTTTTAGAGCTGGCCGCATCCCACATCTGCAAAAACATCATGGTAAAGCTTTTTACGGCGTCTCCTTTGACCATGATTGCAGTATCTTTCCAATGTCCAAAACGTTCTTTCCGATTGATATATTCATCTGCCAGGTTCACACCTCCTGTAAAGGCCGTATGT
>CAVFER010000032.1:26727-31325 GCA_963621525.1 bacterium
CCATCAACCACAGTGATTTTTCTGTGATCCCTGTAATTCTGGTGGGTGGAAAGCACTGGTTTAATAGGTGAAAACATCTGGCATCGAATCCCCATTTTTCCCAATTTCCTGGGATAATGATACGGAAGGAGCATCAGACAGCACATGCCGTCATACATAACACGCACTTCCACTCCCTCTGCCGCTTTTTCCTTTAAAACCTCCAGGATACTATCCCACATGTATCCCCGCTCAATGATAAAATACTCCATAAAGATAAAATGTTTTGCAGCTTTTAGCTCTTCCATCAGCTGTTCAAACATATCCTCTCCCAGAGGAAAGAATTTCGCTGCCGTATTTTTGTACACCGGAAATCCCGCGATATGGTTCATATAATCTACCAGACGGCTGCCCCGCACACTGGCAAGACGCAGCTGTTTCTGCACATCAGCATCCTGAATCAGATAGGGCCTTGTCTTTTCAACCGACCGGCTGACTCTCCTTGCCAGTGCCCGTGTCTGAAACTGAAGCTGGACAAATACGTATAAGATAATGCCGAAAATAGGAATTAATAATACAGGTATGATCCAAGCCATTTTAAAACTGGAATCCATAGGCCGGTTTAATATGGCGATCACAACAGACGCGCTGACAAGCACATAAATAGCATATACAAAATGGATATAGTTTCCCAGCCACCTGAAAAGACTGAAAAAAAATGCGATCTGCAGCAACAGACCCACGATCACAAATGTAGTCCTTCCAAAAATGATCCTAAAAAGCCTTCTTGGGCTTGGTTTTGATTTCATGTATATTGCTCCTTACTTCATTTTCTCTATACTAAGATTGATTTCTATTGTCTTGATTAATCAATCATTATCCCACTTTTTTTCAAAAAAAGCAATGTACATAGAAGAAAACCATGGCGGATTTTGTCAAAAAAATAGCAGAATCCCTGTAAAACCAGAGGATCCTGCTGCTTACCTTAAGACTCGAAGACGAGGTTATTCCAACCCTTCACCGGTCACTGCAAATTCCAGTATCCGGTTCATGTCATCAGAGTCTTCTATACTAAGTTCCAGTTCACGGATATAACCGTTGGAAAATACACCGGCAACAGCCAGCAGCTGTGCAAGTCTTGATTTCAAATTAATCTTATCTCCTTCCGGTGATATCAATTCTACACGGCCTTTGCACTCATTGATTACTTCAAATAAACCTTCAATATTGGATATGTTTTCTAATGTCATAGTATTCTCCTGTTAATCCATGTTTTAAGTTCGAATCTATTTTTATTTTTCCGGATTCGGGTCATTGGCAATTCTGACAACCACTTTCATGTAATTGCCCGGATTTTTTTCGATATCGATCATCGTATCTGGTGTTTCTTCAATCGGTATCACTTTGGTCAATATCTTGTTCATATCAACCTTTTGGGTTCGGATCAATTCAAGCGCTTCTTCAAACTCACCTGCACTTGTACGCGCCCCACGTATATCTACTTCTTTTTTAGTGATCACATCCGTAGGGATTAAGGTTTCTTTCTTCGGCCATCCGGTAAACGTAATCCGGCCGGCATTGGATACAAGATCAAGTGTATTTCGAATCGCTGCGTTTGCACCGGAACACTCCATCACAAGCTGTGCCATATCGCCTCCGGTGATCTGGGCAATTTTCGCTGCAGCATCTTCCTTGCCGGAATTGATCACATATTCAATACCAATAGACTTCGCAAAATCAAGCCGCTCCTGCACCAGATCAAGCAAAATCGCATGACCGCCGTAGGCCTGTGCGATCATACCTGCAACCAGACCAATTGGCCCCGCTCCAATGATCGCGCAATATTCACCAGCCTTAAATCCGCCTCTGTGGATCCCGTGCAGAGAAATCGTCAACGGCTCTGCCATAGCTGCCTCTTCCCAGGTCATTCCCTCCGGAATCTTGATCAGAAGATCTGCCGGATGGGTAAAATACTCTGCCATACCTCCGTCAACATGTACGCCTAATACATGAAGATCTGTACAGCAATTCGTTCTGCCGATGCGGCAAGGATAACAATGTTTGCAGTAAATATACGGATCTACTACTACATGATCTCCTACCTTAATTCCATTTTTATTATTTTCAGGAATGGATTCCACCACACCTGCCAGCTCATGTCCGATCACTCTCGGATAGGTTACCAGTCCATTGGTACCGCGAAATGCGCCAATATCACTTCCACAGATTCCTGCTGTCACAATTCGGATCAGTGCTTCCCCTGCCTTCGGTACCGGTTTTTCAATATCCACACATTCCACTTTCCAGGGCTCGTCTATTTTTACAGCTTTCATTTTTACCTCCTAGGCACACTAAAATGCTTTAATCTGCTCCCATACCTCATCGATCACCGGTATGCCATTTTCCATATTATCTTTTCTTGTTCCGATCTCAATCTCACCCGGATAGAATACCTTTGTGCCTTCCTGCACCGGAACGGAAGAATGAATATCGGCAATCAGTTCATCTACAATTGCATCTGTAACTTCTGCTCCCTGGAACTTTTCAGGATCAATAGCGATCATAATCTGAGACAATCCCACTTCATCTCCAAAGGTTCCAATCTTCTGAACAGAATTTGCATTGGTCAGCACAGTAGAGATCAGATCCAGCAAAATAGAAATACCACTGCCCTTCCAGTATCCCATCGGAAGCACTCTCCAGCTTTTCTCGATAGCAGCAGGATCTGTAGTAAGATTTCCTTCTTCATCATATCCACCGGGAACCGGAAGCTGCTTTCCCTTTAATTTCGCTTCTTCAATCTTTCCATAAGAAAACTGGGAAACTGCACAATCTACTACCACATGCTCACCATTGGATTTAGGTACCGCAAAAATAAAAGGATTGTTACCGATTTTTTTGTCCTTGCCACCCCAGGCAGGCATATTTGGCATGGTATTGGACCAGCAAATGCCAATACATCCATTATCTGCTGCCTGCCAGCCATAAGTACCACCACGCATCCAATGATTATTATTGCCAAGAGCAACCACGCCTACACCATACTGCTTTGCCAGTTCACAAGCACGATCCATAGCCATCTTCGCATTCAATGGGCCAAAACCTCTGTGGCCATCCCATCGTTCAATAGCTCCCCTTGCCTCTATACACTCTGCGATATTCTCTGGCTTGATCTCTCCTTTATCCAGATAAGAGACAACTCTTGGAAAACGATTAATACCATGGCTGTAAATACCATCCAAACTGTTCTGTGCGAAAACCGTTGCTGCATCCTCCGCCAGTTTTTCATTAAATCCTCTGCTGATCAATACTCTCTTAAATTCATTTAAAAGTTCTTCATAGGAAATTCTTGACATTTTTGCACTCCTCCTTTAACTGCAACTATTTCTTCACAGGACTTGGCACATTTAAAAATGTACAAAGCTCCTCGATGCAAGCCAACTTGTCTTCTTCCGTTATCTTCTTATTAAACAGATAATCAAAGATCACGTCCATCTGAGATACCAGCATCATCATGCCCGGCACTGTATTCAGTCCATTTTTCTGTCCTGCTTCAATGGTTTCCGAAATCGGTGGATTGATCACACTGTCAAATACCGTTGCGGTTTTGGGCATTCTGTCTACAAAGCCAAGATACTCATGCCGATACGGAAAACCTTTCATGCCAAGTGGGGTCAGATTTGCAAATAACTCACACTTCTCAGCCGCACGGTCAAGCCCGTCCGGATCAAGAGAAAGAACTTCTACCTCCATGGCTGTATTTTCTCTAAGTACCTTTGCAATCCGCTCCGGCCCCTCCGGTGTTATATTTGCTATATAAAGCTTCTTTACATTCTGCCTGGACAGCTCATACGAGATAACTCCGCTGATCCCGCCAGCACCGTATACAAGTGCATTGATCCCATCCAGTTTTGTACCACCATCCAGCATAGCCTTCACTGCACCCTTACCATCCATACCGGTTCCATGACTTCCTTTTTCGTCAATGCGGATTGCATTAACAGATCGGAACAGTCTGGAAACCTCGTCCACATCATCCAAAAGATCTACAAAATCTCCTTTATGAGGCATGGTAGGACACAGATAATGGATTCCCAGCAGACGGCATGCATCTAAAAACTGAGGAAGCTGTCCTTTTTTTATCTCACATGGTAGCATAATCGCATTCATATCAAGACGCTCAAATAATTTATTATAGCAACGGGGGGCATTGGTCTTTCCGATAGGATCTCCTACATTCAGTACCAGCTCCGTTTCCAGATTTAGTTTTAAATTTTCCAGTTTCATCGTCTCAGCCTTTCTTTCCGCTTCCAAGATAAGCACTTGTTAAAATATCACTCTGCAAAAATTCCTTTCCGGTTCCGCTGGCAACGATAGACCCCGTATTCAAAAGATAAGCCTTATCGCTGATCTTTAATGCCATCTTAGCATTCTGTTCTACCAACAACACGGTAATGCCCATATCATGAACTTTCTTAATAACATGAAAGATTTCAGCAACCACTAAAGGTGCCAGACCCATGGACGGCTCATCTAACATCAAAAACTCCGGATCAGACATAATAGCACGTCCCACTGCCAGCATCTGCTGCTCACCACCGGAAAGCGTTCCTCCAAGC
>CAVFER010000033.1:0-19297 GCA_963621525.1 bacterium
AACAGTAACAAAGAAAGGTGGGGTACAGCAGATGCTGGAACTGAAACATCTCTCCTTTGAAGTAAATGATGACAAGGGAGAAAAAGGAATTATAAAAGACATCAGCCTGACGGTAGATGACGGTAAATTTGTAGTCATTACAGGACCAAACGGTGGTGGAAAATCCACCACAGCTAAGCTGATCATGGGAATTGAGCACCCGACTGGAGGACAGATCTTCTTTGACGGGGAAGATATTACAGAGAAGAACATTACAGAAAGAGCAAGAATGGGCATCAGTTTTGCATTTCAGCAGCCGGTCCGTTTCAAGGGTGTGCAGGTATTAGATCTTTTGCGCCTGGCATCTGGAAAGAAGCTGTCAGCAGCCGAAGCTTGTCAATATTTATCGGAAGTAGGACTTTGCGCAAAAGATTATATCAACCGTGAGATCAATGCTAGCCTTTCCGGAGGTGAGTTAAAGAGAATTGAGATTGCTACTGTTATTGCCAGAAATGCAAAACTTTCTGTATTTGATGAGCCGGAAGCAGGGATCGATCTCTGGAGTTTCCAGAACCTGATCCAGGTATTTGAGCGTATGAGAAAGAATAATAATGGTTCTATTCTTATTATCTCTCATCAGGAGCGTATTTTAAATATTGCAGATGAGATTGTTGTGATCGCAGACGGCAAGATTGTAAACCAGGGAACCAGAGAAGAGATCATGCCAAAGATCATGGGAACAGCAGCGGCAGTGGATGTCTGTTCCGGTTTTCCGGGCAGTGACGGAAAGGAGGAACAGTAATTATGGATCAGATCCAGGAGAGACTTCTTGCAGAAGTAGCTGACCTTCACGGAGTGCCGGAAGGCGCTTACAACATCCGTGCCAACGGTAAAATGGCAGGGAGAAGCACCACAGCCAACATTGATATTACAACAAAGACAGATAAGCCGGGAATTGATATTAAGATCAAACCAGGCACAAAGCATGAAAGTGTTCATATCCCGGTCGTAGTCAGCGCCAGCGGTTTAAAGGAAATGGTTTACAATGATTTCTACATTGGTGAAGACTCTGACGTAGTGATCGTAGCAGGCTGCGGCATCCACAACTGCGGTGATCAGGACTCTGAGCATGACGGTATCCACCGGTTTTTCGTTGGAAAGAATGCAAAAGTTAAATATGTAGAAAAGCATTACGGCGAAGGTGACGGCACAGGAAAACGTGTGCTGAATCCGGGAACAGAAGTATATATGGAAGAAAACAGCCAGATGGAAATGGAAATGGTCCAGATTAAAGGCGTTGACTCCACGATCCGTACTAATACAGCCAAACTGGCAGCAGGCGCCAGACTGGTAGTAAGAGAACGCCTTCTCACCCATGGAGCCCAGGTGGCTGAAAGCGTTTATGAAGTAGAGTTAAATGGAGATGACTCCAGCGCGGATGTAGTATCCCGTTCCGTTGCTAAGGGGACTTCCAAACAGACCTTCCGCGCCAGCATTGCAGGAAATGCAAAATGCAGCGGTCATACAGAGTGTGACGCCATTATCATGGACGATGCAAAAATCCTGGCAGTTCCGGGATTGGAGGCTAACAATGTAGATGCGGCTCTGATCCATGAAGCAGCGATCGGAAAGATTGCCGGTGAGCAGCTAATTAAGCTGATGACACTGGGACTGACGGAAGAAGAGGCAGAAAATCAAATCATTAATGGATTTTTGAAGTAAAATGAGAGCAATTAGTTGCATCCTACGTGATCAGGCCGGTTATTTTGTAAACGATGTACCAGGCCATATCACGCACGTATTTGAAATTCCAAAGTTACTTTGTCATATTTATAAGTATCGGGTGACATACTGGAAATAATGATATTTGTAGTGCCATGGTTTAGTAGTTTCTGTGGAAATATTACAAGCGGATCCGAATGAATTTCTCTCAGTTCCTGAAAGCATAAGTAGTTCCCGGCATTTAGTTTTTGGACAACAGAACGGTCAGCAGGTAAAACTTCCAGAAACATATTCGATTCTTTAAATTGTCCATCGCAGTAAGATGAAATGATTCCATGAGGAAAAGAAGCCTGCAAATTTTGTTCCTTGGTGAGAGAAAACAGGTGACTTAAATTTTTTTCATATTCTTTTGCACTCATGATTGTTTCACAGGGAATCGTAATATAATACCGATCAAAAATATAGCGGGAATAATAGCCATCACGTCCCAGAAAGGTTTTCTGGGCATTAATATGTTGTAGCGTCCGATTGATAGAATCAATGCTGGATTCTATTTTTCGGATTTTTTCTTTGGCAAGTTTTTTGCCGTCTTTTAATAAATATTCGAATTCAAGTTCTTCATTAGTATTCACATAATTTTTTAAATCTTTAAGTGGAATACCAAGATCAATACAGAGAATGATCGTATCCAGTATCATGATCTGTTCTAAAGAATAGTAACGGTATCCACTTTCCGGATTAATATATGTCGGGACTAAAATTCCAAGTTTTTCATAGTAGCGTAATGACTGAACATTAACATTTCTTAGCTTTGCAAGTTCTCCAATTGATAAAAAATTATTCAAAATGACCCTCCACAACAATATGATGTCAACTCGAAGTCTTTCCTGCAAGCAAGCTTGCGTCGGATTTTCGATCTTTTGACCCTGGTATCATATTATAAAAAAATATCAGCATTTTATCAATGAAATACAGAAAAAAATTCTGAACTCTCCTATTGACTCTATGATAATCATATGGTTTAAGATGCAGTATGAAATTAAAAAACATGGAGGTTAGAAAATTATGAGTTCAAAAGAAACGGAAAAAAATCCGCTTGCATCAGCACCTATTGGCAGTCTGATGATGAAATATGCAATACCCAGCGTTGTGGCTTTGGTTGTGAATGCATTGTATAACATTGTCGATCAGATATTTATAGGATGGGGAGTTGGTACATTAGGAAACAGTGCAACGAATGTGGTATTCCCGCTCAATATGGTTGTCATGGCTTTGGCATTGCTGCTGGGAGATGGCGGTGCAGCGTACTTAAGCCTGGAACTTGGGCGAGGAAACAAAAAGAAAGCCGAAAAAGGTGTGAATAATACAGTTTCATGGCTGATCATTGTGGGAATTATCTTTTGCATCATTTGTGTGATATTTCTGAAACCGTTGACAGCTTTATTTGGAGCAACGCCGGATAACCTTAGTTATGCATTAGAGTATGGAAAAATTGTAGTTCTGGGATTTCCTTTTGTCATTATTGGTTGTGGTATGTGTTCCCTGATACGTGCAGACGGTACACCTCAGCTTACAATGATTGCGATGATCGTAGGCTGTTTGTCAAATGTGGTCCTGGATGCATTATTTGTTCTTGGCTTTGGATGGGGAATGAAAGGTGCAGCACTTGCAACGGTGATCGGTCAGATCTTAAACTTTGCGATCAGTATGTGGTATATTCCCAGATTCAAAACAGTAAAAATATCTGTAAAAGAAATGAAACCTGAATTTGGTATGTTAAAGAAAATGTCAGGTTTTGGAGTATCCAGTTTTGTATCTCAGATTGCAATTGCGATCATTATGACAGTGATTAATTATTATCTTGTTCATTGCGGCATGAATTCTGAATATGGTGCAGATATCCCGCTGGCAGCATTTGGTATTGTTATGAAATTTAATACGATTCTGATATCGATTGTAACGGGAATTGGAACCGGTTCACAGCCGATCGTGGGATACAATTATGGAAGAGCTGATTATAAAAGGGTTAAGAAAGCTTTTGGAATTGCAGTAAAATCAGCAACATTATGTGCAGTCATCTTCTTTGCTATTTTTCAGGTATTTCCGGGAATTCTTACAGCAATGTTTGGAGATCAGGGAGAGCTGTATACCGAATTTTCTATTATGTCATTCCGCATTTTTACATTGTTGTGTTTCCTGAACGGATTTCAGACAGTCTCTGCAATTTTCTTCCAGTCTATTGGAAAACCTGTATTATCCGGTGCGATTTCTTTGAGTCGTCAGATTGTATTCCTGATTCCGGCAATCATGATCTTATGCAACCATATGGGAATCAAAGGAGTGTTATGGGCTGGTCCTGTGGCGGATGGTCTGGCATTTATTTTTGCCCTTTTGCTGATTCTTGCAGAAATTAAGAAAATAAATCACCTGGATCAAAAGAAAGGTGTGAAAGAATAAGTGGCACATTATGCAAGTAAATGTGTTCATTGCACGGATTCGCAGAAAAAATGCGTAAGAACACGACTGGAAGATGAAAACGGAAATATATTTTATGAACAGATGTATGAATGTGGGAATTTTTCCTGCAAAGTGAACAAAGGAATTTCACATATGCAACGAGATATTCAAATGAAGATAAGAAAACAAAGAAAGAGGTAAAAAAATGAAGAAAATCATTACCATAGGACGAGAACTTGGAAGCGGCGGACGAACAATAGGAAAGATGGTAGCAAACCGTCTGGGGATACCTTATTATGACAGGGAACTGATAGACAAAGCAGCGGAGAATTCTGGTTTGGCAACACAATACATTGAATCCAGCGAGCAACGAATCACTAACAGTTTTCTGTATAATCTGGCGATGGGAACCAGTTACGGATATGGAATTTTACAGAATGCAAACAGGCAGACGTTACCGTTGTCAGAACAGATTTATGAAGCACAGAGGGAAGTGATAACAAAATTTGCAGATCAGGGAAGATGTGTAATTGTAGGACGCTGTGCAGATCAGATTCTTGCGGATAGAGAAGATGTATTCCGGGTATTTATCTATGCAGATATGGACAAGCGCATCCAGCGGGGAATACAGGAATATGGAATGGCGAAGCAGACTGCCAGAAAAGAGATTGAAAAATCCGATAAAGAGCGAAGTCGTCATTATAATATATTTACGGATAAAAACTGGGGAGACCGGCATAATTATGATTTATTGTTGAACAGCAGTAAACTGGATTATGAAAACTGTGCCAAAATCATCTGTAAACTGGCAGAAGAAATGTAAAGCATACGTGCAGTATTATTGTTACAGTTTGCGTGATAAGGAGGTAGAACAACCATGATCAAGAAGCTGCTGCGTAGTATTCGAGAATATAAAGCTTCTTCAATAAGAACTGCAATATTTGCAGGACTTGAAGTATTATTGGAAATTATCATTCCATTTTTTATGGCGGATATCATTGATAAAGGCATTTATGGCGGAAATATGAATGTCCTGCTGAAATTAGGTGTCACGATGGGAATCTGTGTCATCATTGGCTTGTTACTGGGATTTATGGCAGGAGCAGAAGCGGCGAATGCTTCGGCAGGTTTTGCCCAAAATCTTAGAAAAGATATGTACTATCATATTCAGAGTTTTTCCTTTGCAAATATTGATAAATTTTCAACGGCAAGTCTGGTTACAAGATTGACAACAGACGTTACGAATATCCAGAATGCCTATATGATGATCATCCGTATTGCAGTAAGAGCACCACTTATGATGGTATTTGCGTTGCTTATGTCCTGCATGATTAACTGGAAACTGGCTCTTATTTTCCTTATTATGATCCCGGTTCTGGGAGGTGGACTTGTATGGATCATACTAAAATCACATCCGATTTTTGAAAAAGTATTTAAGCAGTACGATAACCTGAATGGTGTTGTACAGGAAAATGTAAGCGGAATCCGTGTTGTAAAGAGTTTTGTGCGTGAGGATCATGAGAAAGAAAAATTCCAGAGAATTTCAACAAAATTATTTGAGACTTTCTGCAAAGCTGAACGGTATATGGCTTTAAATGCACCGCTGATGCAATTGGTAGTATATGTATGTATGATCCTTGTATTTTGGTTTGGAGCGCGGATGATCGTGCTGTCAGGAGCAACAGAACTTACGACAGGAGAATTAACCAGCCTGATTATTTATGCGATGCAGATTTTAACCTCGCTGATGATGTTATCCATGGTTCTTGTTATGATCACCATTGCACAAAGCTCTGCGGAACGTATTGTTGAAGTATTGGATGAAAAAAGCAGTCTGTCCAACTCTGAAAATCCGGTGTTGGAAGTATCGGATGGAAAAATATGTTTTGAACATGTGGATTTCAGTTATTCTGACAACAAAGATAAATTATGCTTGAAAGATATTAACCTGACTATTTCTTCCGGACAGACAGTCGGGATCATCGGTTCAACGGGCAGCGGGAAAAGCAGTTTGATTTCACTGATCCCACGGTTGTATGATGTTGTGGGGGGAAGTGTTTATGTTGGCGGCATCGATGTAAGGAACTATGATATTGAAACACTTAGAAATAATGTTGCCGTTGTTCTTCAAAAAAATACACTTTTTTCGGGAACAATCAAAGAGAACCTGCGTTGGGGGAATGAATCTGCTTCTGATGAGGAGATGATCCATGCGTGCAAGCTGGCTCAGGCAGATGAATTTGTTACAGGACTTCCGCAAGGTTACGACACTTATATTGAGCAAGGGGGTACCAATGTATCCGGAGGACAGAAACAGAGATTATGTATTGCCCGTGCCTTGCTGAAAAAACCGAAGATCCTTATTCTGGATGATTCAACAAGTGCTGTAGATACAAAAACAGATGCACTGATCCGACGGGCATTTAATGAAGAAATCCCGGATACAACTAAAATTATCATTGCACAGAGAATTTCATCTGTACAGGATGCGGATATGATCGTTGTCATGGACAAAGGTCACATTGATGCGGTGGGAAACCATGAGGAACTTATGAGAACAAATGCAATCTATCAGGAGATTTATCAGTCTCAGCAAAAAGGAGGGAAGAGTAATGGAACAGTATAATGGAACAACCATTAAACGCTTAATGTGTTATATCTACAATCACGCAAGAGGACTGTTCATACTGGCTGCTGTTTGCGTGCTCCTTTCTACAGCGGCAAATACGGGTGGTTCCATGTTCATTCAGGTATTGATCGATCAATATATTGAGCCGCTTCTTATGACAGACCACCCGGTATTTTCTGGATTAATAAAAATGCTTCTGCTGATGGGCGGTGTTTATTTACTGGGTACACTATGTACACTGCTATACAGCCAGTTTATGGTCAATATTTCGCAAGGCTGTCTGAAAACGATCCGTGATGATATGTTTAATCATATGCAGTCACTTCCGGTCAGGTATTTTGATACTCATACACATGGAGATATCATGAGCCACTATACCAATGATACTGATACATTGAGACAGTTTATCTCGCAGGCACTTCCGCAGCTTTTTTCCAGTGTGGTAAGTGTGGTTTTCTCATTCTGCATTATGCTATATTACAGTATTCCGCTTTCAATCGTAGTTGTGTTAATAACCATTCTTATATTGCTTATTACCAAATACATTGCAACACATAGTACCAGATATTTTTTAAGGCAGCAGACATCTTTAGGAAATATGAATGGCTATATTGAGGAGATGTTAGAAGGTCAGAAAGTTGTAAAAGTATTCTGCCATGAAACAAAAGCGGAAGAAGGATTTGACAAAAAGAATGAGAGGTTGTATCAGGATGCCAGAAATGCAAACAGATATGCCAATGTCCTGATGCCGATATTAAGTCAGATAGGAAACTTTCAGTATATCATGCTTGCTGTATTAGGAGGATACCTGGCTGTTAGCGGAAAAGGAAATATAACGGCAGGTGTAGTGGTTGCCTTTCTCTCTTTGTCGAAAGCGTTTTCGATGCCGATCCAGCAAATATCCCAGCAGATGAGTATGGTATCAATGGCGCTTGCAGGAGCACAGCGTATTTTTGATCTGATCGACGAGGAACCGGAGACAGATGACGGATATGTCACATTAGTCAATGCGAAAGAAACCGGTGAAGGCTTAATGGAAAGTGATCAATATACAGGGATTTATGCATGGAAACATCCACATCATGACGGAACCATTTCCTATACTAAGATGAATGGCGATATTCGTATGAATGACGTGGATTTTGGATATGTGCCGGAAAAGCTGATATTACAAGGAGTAACTGTTTATGCGCAACCAGGACAGAAAGTAGCATTTGTTGGTTCTACAGGTGCCGGAAAGACGACAATTACAAACCTGATCAACCGTTTTTACGATATAGATGATGGAAAAATCCGCTACGACGGAATCAATATTAATAAAATTAAAAAAGCGGATCTAAGACGTTCTTTGGGAATTGTGCTGCAGGACACATGTTTGTTTACGGGAACAGTAATTGATAATATACGTTACGGAAAATTAGATGCAACAGATGAAGAATGTATAGAAGCAGCCAAACTTGCAAATGCAGATGATTTTATCCGCCGTTTGCCTGACGGATATCAGACAATGCTTACCGGAGCAGGGGAAGATTTAAGTCAGGGACAGAGGCAGCTTCTTGCTATTGCGCGAGCAGCAGTAGCAAATCCGCCGGCGATGATATTAGATGAAGCTACATCCTCTATTGATACAAGAACAGAAAAAATTGTGCAGGATGGTATGGATAAGCTGATGCAGGGAAGAACTACGTTCGTAATAGCACACAGGCTTTCAACAATACAAAATTCAGATGTTATTATGGTATTAGATCATGGTCATATTATTGAAAGAGGAAATCATGAAAGCCTGATCACGAAAAAAGGAACATACTATCAGCTTTATACCGGAGCTTTTGAGATGGAATAAATATTTGTAAAAAATGCAGAAGGAAAGATTTTACGATCACCTTTCTGCATTTTTTGTTATGTTTGCAGATCAGACGTAATATTCGTAATCTTTGCAAGGAAATGCAACCTTGAAAATTCCAGTGTTGATCTGGAATCCTTGGGAGTGAAAATGTAACATTTACTTCTCTAACCTGAAAAATTATGATATGATTATCCCTATATTGGATACAGTATGTAGTCAACAGTTAAACATGATTGGAGGAGAGAAGATTGAAGAAATGTAAAAAAGTAATGTTCATACTGCTTGCTGCGGTCATGGCAGCTATGGTGCTGGCCGGATGTGGCGGACAGAATGTGACTACGGAGAATACAGGCAGCTCAGATTACAGGGTCTGCATGATTACGGACGCAGGAGATATTACAGATCAGTCCTTTAACCAGACGACCTATGAAGCCTGCAGAGATTACTGCAAAGCCCACAACATTGATTTTACCTACAAAAAGCCTGACGGTGATACAGACTACGCAAGAACTGCCATGGTAGATGTGGCTGTTGCAGAAGGGTACAATATTTTAGTTATGCCTGGTTATGTATTTGCTCAGACGGTTGTGGATACCACCTTTAAATATCCGGATATTAAATTCATTGTCCTGGATATGAGTGCCGGTGATATTGGAGCGGCAGCCGTAGGAAATGCATATTATGATAACCCGGCTGCCTATGATGTATCTCAGTATTACAATACAGGAAATACCTATCTGGCTATTTATCAGGAAGCGATCCCAGGCTATCTGGCCGGTTACACGGCTGTAAAACTGGGCTATCGTCATTTGGGCTTCTTAGGCGGTCAGGCCGTTCCGGGTGTTATGCGTTACGGATACGGATATGTTCAGGGAATTGACGCTGCAGCCAAGGAAATGGGAATTACCGATGAAGTAGTGATCGACTATGCATACGGCGGCCAGTTCTATGGTTCTACTGAGATCACAGCAGCTATGGATACCTGGTACAGCAATGGTACGGAAGTCGTTTTTGCCTGCGGCGGCGGTATTTTCACATCAGCAGCAGAGGCAGCAGCAAAGGTTGGAGGCAAGATCATTGGTGTAGACTCTGACCAGTCCCCGATCATTGACGCATATGGTGAAGGAACTACGATTACTTCTGCCATGAAGAGCCTGACAGCTACGGTTAATTCCATGCTGGATTCCATTATTTATGACGGTACATGGGATGAGCATGTAGGAAAAGTGGAAAATCTGGGGCTTATATCCAAAGATGACATGTCCTTAAATTATGTAGGGCTTCCGGAAGATACTACGCAGTGGAACGATGAGTTTAGTGTAGAAGATTATAAGAAACTGGTAGCTGATATTTTTGATGGAAAAGTAGAAGTAAGCAACAGCATCGATGAGATGCCGGAAGTTTCTGTTAAGTTAAATGTACGTCAGGGTACGATCAAATAAGGCTGGTACATCGTTTACAAATAACTAGTACAAAAATAAATTTTGCCTCAATAGAAACGAAAGTATATACATAGGGAAGGAACCATAGATCATATGTCTGAATATGCAATTGAGATGCTAAATATTACCAAACGTTTCCCGGGGATCGTTGCAAATGATAATATTACCCTTCAGCTGAAAAAAGGGGAGATCCACGCCCTTTTAGGAGAAAACGGAGCGGGAAAATCCACTCTTATGAGTGTTTTATTCGGCCTGTACCAGCCGGAAGAGGGCGAGATCCGCAAAGATGGTAAAAAAGTAAAGATCCAGAACCCAAATGATGCAAATGCACTGGGAATCGGTATGGTGCACCAGCATTTTAAACTGGTAGAATGTTTCTCTGTTCTGGATAATATTATCCTGGGCGTGGAGCCGGTAAGCCATGGCCTGTTAAAGAAGGATGATGCCAGAAAGAAAATCATGGAATTATCTGAAAAATATCATCTTCAGGTAGATCCGGATGCCTTAGTGGAAAATATCACAGTGGGTATGCAGCAGAGGACTGAGATCTTAAAAATGCTGTACCGTGACAATGAGATCCTTATTTTTGATGAGCCAACGGCTGTTCTGACAGTTCAGGAGATCGCAGAACTGATGAAGATCATGAAGGGTCTGGCTGCAGAAGGAAAGAGCATCCTGTTTATCACCCATAAGTTAAACGAGATCATGGAAGTAGCAGACCGCTGCACCATTTTACGAAAAGGAAAATACATTGATACCGTAGATATCAAAGATACTACACCGGAGAAGCTTTCTGCCATGATGGTAGGGCGAAACATCAGCTTTAAAGTGGAAAAATCCCCTGCAAAACCGGGAAAAGTAGTTCTGGATGTGAAAAACATGACCGTTGCAGGTGAAAAACACAAAAAAGATACCGTGCGCAACGTAACTTTTCAGGTAAGAGAAGGGGAGATTGTTTGTATTGCCGGAATTGACGGAAATGGACAGACAGAGCTGGTATACGGACTTTCCGGCCTTACAGAGCTGAAATCAGGTACGATTCACATGAATGGAAATGATCTTACAAAGGCTTCTATAAGACAAAGATCCGTACTGGGAGAGAGCCATATCCCGGAAGACCGCCACAAACATGGACTGGTACTGGATTATTCCCTGGAGGACAATATGGTGCTCCAGACCTATTTTAAACCACGTTTTACCAATAAATTCGGTTTCTTAAATAAAAAAGAGATCCGCAGTTATGCACAAAAGCTGATTGGCGAATATGACGTAAGATCCAGTCAGGGACCGACTACACAGGCGCGTACTATGTCCGGCGGCAACCAGCAGAAAGCCATTGTTGCCAGAGAGATTGATAAGGATCCGTCTTTTCTTATTGCAGTGCAGCCCACCCGCGGTGTAGATGTAGGAGCCATTGAACTGATCCATACACACATTGTAGAAGAAAGAGACAAGGGGAAAGGTGTTCTTCTTGTGAGCCTGGAATTAGATGAGGTTATGGATGTATCCGACCGTATCCTTGTTATGTATGAGGGAGAGATTGTAGGTGAATTCAAACCGGAGGAAGTAACAGTAGAGGAACTTGGTCTTTATATGACAGGCGCCAAGAGACAGGAGGTTTAATCAATGAACACCAGAAAAGATTCGAAAAACATACTGGCCAACGGGTCAGTGCAGACACTGATCGCCTCTTTATTCTGCATTGTACTTGGCTTGGTTGTGGGTTATATCGTACTATTTATGATCAATTCTGCAGGAGCAGGAAAAGCGATCACAGCTATTTTAAAGAATTTCCTCTACTTCCCAAGATCGGAAGTAGCACTGGAATATTTCGGCAGTACATTGGCAAAAACAGCACCTCTGTTAATGTGTACACTGTCTGTTTTGTTTGCTTATAAAGTAGGACTTTTCAATATCGGAGCATCCGGCCAGTTTTCTGTTGGCGCAGGTTTTGCACTGTATTTTGCTATTCATTATAATGCTCCATGGTGGGTGTGTATCTTGTTAGCTATGATTGGCGGAGCATTACTCGGCATGGCATCCGGCGCTCTGAAGGCATATTTGAATGTAAACGAAGTAATTGCCTGCATCATGTTAAACTGGATCAGCTTATATGCAGTAAACACCGTTTTAACGGCTGTAAAAGAGTCAGGAACCACTTATACATTGCCTCTTCGCACCAACAATCCGGGAGCAGTGATCCCACATCTGGGCTTACAGCATTTATTTGCAGACAACCGCTATGTGACGATTGCCATCCCGTTATCGGTTGTATTTGCTGTTCTTGTATGGGTGGTTTTAGACAAGACAAAATTAGGATATGAGTTAAAAGCAACCGGTCTTTCTGTAAATGCGGCAAAATACGCAGGCATGAAAGAAAAGAAGAACATCATCCTGACTATGGGTATTTCCGGCGCATTAGCAGGACTGGGAGCCGGATTTTTATACTTAAGCGGTATTGAGCAGTGGTCTTGCGCACAGACAGCCGTTCCAAACATGGGTTTTAACGGAATTGCGGCAGCTTTCCTTGGAGGTATTCATCCAATCGGGGCTATTTTCTCTTCCTTCTTTATCCAGCATATCACCAGCGGTGGTGCCTATGTGGACAAGATGGTATACTGTTCTCAGATTTCTGATCTGATTGCAGCCATCATCATTTATTTCTGCGGATTTGTACTGTTCTTTAAGCACTGCATGAACCGGGGAATCCGAAAAGCAGAAGATAAGAAAGCAAAAGAAGAAGGACAGAAGGGAGGAGAATAGGCATGGCACTGTTATTACAATATACACTGATTTATGCATCCGTATTATTACTGGTTGCACTTGGCGGCTGTTTCTCCGAGCGAAGCGGCATTATTAATCTGGGACTGGAAGGCATCATGGTAGCCGGAGCTTTAGGAGGTGCCCTGGTGATGAAATACATGCCGGGACTTTCGCCGGTAGCTATGGTGATCTGTGTAATCCTTGGAAGTGTTGTATTCGGAATGATATTTTCCCTGCTCCTTGCAGTGGCAGCCATCCACTTTAACGCAGACCAGACACTGGTAGGAACTGCCATGAACCTTCTTGCAACTGCAGCAGCGACTGTGTTTGTAAAGGCTATCAACATGCTGGAAAATCCAAATAATGTAGCATCTACCATTCAGTACATTGATCAGAAAAAGGCTTTTTCCATTATGAAGATCTGTGGCTTTGAGATCAACTGGTTTATGGTTATCACCATTGTCCTGCTGATCGCAGCTAATATTATTTTATACCGCACCCGCCTGGGATTGCGTCTTATGGCCTGTGGCGAGCATCCACAGGCAGCCGACTCCGTTGGTATTAATGTTTACAAAATGCGCTACATCGGTGTGCTGATCTCCGGATTTTTAGGCGGTCTTGGAGGTATTGTATACATTACAGCCGGTGTTTCTGAGTGGAAGTTTGAAAATGGCGTTGCAGGCTTTGGTTTCCTGGCACTGGCTGTTATGATCTTTGGTCAGTGGAAACCGAACCTGATTGCTTTGGCGGCATTATTGTTCGGATTGTTCAGAGCTTTATCCAACGTATATTCAGGCTTTGATTTCTTGACAGTCTTAAATATACCGGGAACATTTTATAAAATGCTTCCATACATCATTTCCCTGTTAGTACTTGCTGTTTCCTCTAAGAGATCCAGAGCGCCAAAGGCAGAGGGAATTCCTTATGATAAAGGTCAAAGATAAAGGAGAAATGAAAAATGGGAATTGTAGTCATCGGAGATGTATTTATTGATATTAAGGGATATTCCACATCCCCTTACATCCCTCAGGGGAGAAATGCCGGTACCATTGTTCAGCTTCACGGCGGTGTGGGACGGAATGTAGTGGAAGATATTGCAAATGTGGAGCTGGAGCCTACATTTATTAGTCTTGTAGATGACAATGCTATGGGTGATGATGTGATCCAGAAGTTAAAGCGCCATAAGGTAAATACCAACTATATGCGTAAGGCGGAAAATGGCATGGGCACCTGGCTGGCAGTCTTTGACCATGAAGGCGATGTAGTTGCTTCTATTTCCAAACGCCCGGATCACAGACCAGTAGAGCGGATATTAGACGAATGTGGCGATGAGATCTTTAAAAATGCAGACAGTATTGTGATCGAGATCGACACAGACAAGGAGATCGTTAAAAAGGCCTTTCATTATGCGGAAAAATATGGCAAGAAGGTATATGCCCTTGTTTCTAATATGACCATTGCCATTGAGAGAAGAGATTTCCTGCGAAGAACAGCATGTTTTGTGTGCAACCAGCAGGAAGCAGGTATTCTTTTCTCCGAGGATTACGAGGATGTAACAGCACAAGCGCTGTGCAACATTCTGGCAGAGCGTATCCGTACTGCCCAGATCCCTCAGATGATAGTAACCATGGGCGGAGACGGCGCTGTTTATGTGGATGAACATGGAAATAAGGGTGTGTATCCGTCATTGAAAGTGGACGTAGTTGACACTACAGGCGCAGGAGATGCTTTCTTTGCAGGTGTGTGCATTGGTCTTACATATGGAAAATCCCTGCGTGAAGCCTGCGGTATCGGCACACGGCTTGCATCTACTGTTATTTGTACATCAGAAAACATCTGTCCAAGATTTATGCCGGAAGAATTTGGCATTAAGAAAGGCGAATAAAAATGAAGAGTATTATTATCGGCATCGCCGGAGGTTCCGGTTCCGGCAAATCTACATTTACAAACAGGATCAAAGGATATTTTGGGGATAAGGTAGTGGTTGTCTATCACGATAATTACTACCGCAAACAGGACGGCATTCCTTTTGAAAAACGTGTAAAGGTCAATTATGACCACCCTGATTCTCTGGAGACAAACCTTTTAGTGGAACATTTAAAAGAGTTAAAAGCCGGACACAGCATCCAGTGCCCGGTCTATGACTACAGCCAGCACAACCGCTCAGACCAGGTGATCACCATTGAACCAAGGCCGGTGATTCTGGTAGAAGGAATCCTTTTGCTGGCAGATCCGCAGATCAGGGAACTTCTTGATATTAAGGTGTATGTGGAAGCAGACGCAGATGAGAGAATCCTTCGCCGTATCACGAGAGATGTGGAAGAGCGAGGAAGAGATTTAAGAGGTATTATCGACCAGTACCTGACCACTGTAAAGCCTATGCACTATCTGTATGTAGAACCGACCAGAGCCAAAGCAGATGTGGTGATCAACAGCGGAAAAAATGATGTTGCATTTGATCTGTTTGTGTCAAAAATCGGGCAGTTGCTGGATGAAATGGAAGAATAAAATACTCGTAGAAATGTATTTTAGGAGAAACATGGGAAATAATAGTTTCTTAACGTTTTCTTTATGCTATAATTAAATTTATGTGTGTATAAGCAGAAAATAAAGGAAAATGAAAGGACAAAGGTAAAATGAGCAACTTAAAACCCATGTTATTCACTGCCTTAAAGTCCTATGACAAGTCCCAGTTCGTAAAAGACGTGACAGCAGGCATTATTGTGGCTATTATTGCCCTTCCTCTGTCGATCGCTCTGGCACTGGCATCTGGCGTAGGTCCTGAGGCAGGTATTTTTACGGCTATCGTAGCTGGATTCGTTATTTCCGCATTAGGCGGCAGCAGCGTACAGATCGCCGGACCCACAGCAGCATTTGCTACGATCGTAGCAGGTATTGTGGCAAGAGACGGAATGGATGGTCTTGTGATCGCGACCGTTCTTGCAGGTATATTTCTGATCTTGATGGGAATCTGCCGGTTCGGAAGCCTGATCAAATTTATCCCGTATACCATTACAACCGGTTTTACTTCCGGTATCGCGGTTACCATTGTCATCGGACAGTTAAAAGACTTCTTTGGTGTAACTTATCCGGAAGGTGTCAGGCCCATCGAGACAATGGAAAAGCTGGCAGCATTTCTGGAAAATATTGGAACTGTTAATCCGGCTGCACTGATTGTAGGCGCTGTAAGTCTGGCAATCCTGATCATTTCTCCTTATATCTTTAAGAAAATCCCGGGTTCTCTGATCGCAGTTATTGTTGGTATTCTTATGGTAAGAGTTCTGCCATTAAAGGTTTCTACCATTGGAAATCTGTATACTATCAGCAATGCACTGCCATCGTTCCACCTGCCGGCAGTGAGCTTTGAGATCGTTCAGGCGGCTATTCCAAACGCATTTACGATTGCTATTCTTGCAGCTATTGAGTCTCTGCTTTCCTGTGTGGTTGCAGATGGTATGATCAACGGAAGACATCGCTCTGACATGGAATTAGTGGCACAGGGTGCAGGAAACATTGCTTCCGCATTATTTGGCGGTATACCTGCAACGGGCGCTATTGCGCGTACAGCAGCAAACATTAAAAACGGCGGACGTACACCGGTTGCAGGCATGGTACACTCTATAACACTGGTGATCGTTTTGGTAGTGCTGATGCCATATGCCGGCATGATCCCAATGCCTACCATTGCAGCGATTCTGTTTGTAGTAGCTTACAATATGTGCCAGTGGCGTACTTTCTTACAGTTAGTAAAAACAGCTCCAAAGAGCGATATCCTGGTGCTGGTAGTAACGTTTGTACTGACCGTATTGTTTGACCTGGTAGTGGCTATTGAAGTAGGTATGGTTCTTGCGTGTCTGCTGTTCATTAAGAGAATGAGCGAAGAGACAAAGGCAGAAAGCTGGGTATATACGGATGATGATACAGTAGCTGTCAAAGAAAATCTGCGTATGCTTCCGGCCGAGATTCGTGTTTATGAGGTAAGCGGTCCTTTGTTTTTCGGCGCTTCTGATGCAATTGAGCATATTGTAGTGGAAGAAGGAGCGATATGCCTGGTACTGCGCATGAGAGCCGTTCCGGCACTGGACAGTACAGCGATGAATGCTTTAAAAGCACTGACAAAGACATGCGAAAGCAAAGGCGTGACCGTAGTATTTTCCCATGTAAATGAGCAGCCTATGAAGGTAATGAAAAAGGCTGGATTTACAGAAATGGTTGGAGAAGAGAATTTCTGCCCGAATATTACGGCTGCACTGGAAAGAGCGGAAGAGATCGTTACTGTGAGAAAAAATGGATAAAATACCTCTTGCAATTTCCCAAAAACAGTATTATAGTTACAAATAACAAGTGAATATGATCTTCAGGGCGGGGTGTGATTCCCCACCGGTGGTATAGCCCACGAGCCGTAAGGCATGATTCGGTGAGATTCCGAGGCCGACAGTATAGTCTGGATGAAAGAAGATAAAGAACAGGATAGAAGATATAGTAATGATAAATACAGTATCAGATATTTGTTGAACATCAGCTCTGGAACAGTGATTGTTTCAGAGCTTTTTGCTTTTAAGGGACGTTTGGACTGGTTTAAAAATTATTATGAATTTCGATTTTTTACAAAACGCTCTGGAGAATCAGATAAGCTCCGGGGCGTTTTTTGTTGCTCTGAAAGCGGACAAGGAGGCAGAAGTTTGAAAAATACAGAGAATTATAGTGAAGATGAAAAATATATGTCTTTGGCCATTGATCTGGCGAAGAAGGGATACGGCTATACAGCGCCAAATCCGGTAGTGGGGGCAGTGATCGTAAAAGACGGCTGCATCATTGGTCAGGGATACCATGAAAAATACGGGCAGCCCCACGCAGAGCGGAAGGCATTAGCTTCCTGCATCCGCTCACCAGAAGGGGCAACCATTTATGTGACTTTAGAACCTTGCTGTCATCATGGCAAACAGCCGCCGTGCACAGATGCGATCCTTAAATCAGGTATCAGCCGGGTAGTAACTGGTTCTGGAGATCCCAATCCCTTAGTAGGGGGAAAGGGAATTCGAATTTTGAAAGACCACGGGATACAGGTAACAGAAAACGTATTGAAAAAGGAGTGCGATGAATTGAATCAGGCATTTTTCCATTACATCCAGACTGGACGCCCTTATGTGACCATGAAATATGCCATGACCATGGATGGAAAGATCGCAGCCTATACCGGCGTTTCCAGATGGGTGACCGGGGAAGAAGCAAGACGCCATGTACATGAACAGAGAAAGAAAAATACAGCCATTATGGTGGGAATCGGTACGATGCTGGCAGATGATCCTATGCTTAACTGCCGCATAGAAGGAGGCAGAGACCCAATCCGTATTATCTGTGATACCCATCTAAAAACACCTCTGACCTCAAAAGTAGTAAAAACAGCAAGGGAGATCCCGACGATCATTGCCTGCTGCATCGAAGATGAAGACTTGCAAAGACCCTACAAAGAAGCGGGTTGTAAAATACTTTTAGCAGAGAAAAAAATGAGCCACATAGACCTGGATCACCTTATGGAACAGTTGGGAATGGAGAAGATAGACAGTATTCTGTTAGAAGGCGGTGGTACTCTTAACTGGGCGGCATTAGAGGCTGGGATTGTCCAGAAAGTGCAGGCATATATAGCGCCAAAGCTTTTTGGAGGAACGATGGCTAAGACTCCCGTGGAAGGAAGAGGAATAGAAGAGCCGGATCAGGCATTTCTGATCAAGCGTAAAAAGATCAGCGTTTTGGGAGAGGACCTATTGATAGAAGGAGAGGTGGAGAGAAATGTTTACAGGGATCATTGAAGAAAAGGGTATCATCAGTAAGATTGTAAAAACTGCCAGCCAGGCCATTCTTACCATAAAAGCAAAGAAGATTATGGAAGATATCCACACAGGTGACAGTATTGCTGTAAATGGGATTTGCCTTACCGTGACAGCATTTTCAAAAAATGAATTTCAGGCTGATGTGATGCACGAAACATTAAACCGTACGGCTCTTAAAATGGTAAAGTCTGGAAGCAGTGTAAATCTGGAACGTGCCATGGCGGCAGGCGGCAGGTTTGGTGGACATATGGTGTCCGGTCATATTGACGGCACGGGAAAGATCGCAGAGATAAAAGAAGACAGTCTGGCGGTTTGGTACACAATAGAGGCATCGCCACAGATTCTTCGTTATATTGTGGAAAAAGGTTCCATTGCCATTGATGGCATCAGCCTTACAGTGGCGAAAGTGATGCAGACAACATTTTCGGTTTCCACTATACCACATACCCGATCAGTTACCACACTGGGAGACAGGAGACCAGGTGATCAGGTGAATCTGGAAAATGATATCGTTGGAAAATATGTGGAAAAGCTTATGTGTGAGAAAAATACTCACGAAATTAAAATGAACATAAATGAGAAAAAAACTCACGGATTAACAAGAGAGAAATTAGCACAGTACGGATAC
>CAVFER010000033.1:19307-30609 GCA_963621525.1 bacterium
AGAAATTAAAAAAAGAAAATTCGTAAGACCAAAAGAGAGGAGTAATACCATGGATCAGGTGAAAAATGCAGAAAATGGATTTAATACAGTAGAGGAAGCACTGGAAGATTTACGACAGGGAAAACTGATCCTTGTTACAGACGATCCAGACCGTGAAAACGAGGGGGATTTTATCTGTGCAGCAGAATTTGCAACCACAGAAAACATTAATTTCATGGCAGTTCATGGAAAAGGTCTGATCTGTATGCCTATGTCAGAGGCTTATGTGGAGAAATTAAAACTGCCCCAGATGGTGACAAGAAATACAGATAACCACGAAACTGCATTTACCGTATCCATTGACTGTGTGGATACCACAACCGGTATTTCAGCGGCAGAGCGGTCCATTACTGCCATGCGCTGCGTAGCAGAGGATGCAAAGCCGGAAGATTTCAGAAGACCAGGTCATATGTTCCCGCTTCTTGCAAAGAAAAACGGTGTTTTGGAGCGAAATGGACATACAGAAGCGACAGTGGATCTGTGCCGTCTGGCTGGTTTAAAAGAATGCGGCCTTTGCTGTGAGATCATGAAAGAAGACGGAACCATGATGCGCACCCCGCAGTTAAAGGAACTGGCAAAAAAATGGAATATTAAATTTATTACCATTAAAGATCTTCAGGAATACAGAAAAGTTCATGAACAGCTGGTGGAGCAGGTAACTATAACAAAAATGCCTACAAAATATGGCGTATTTACAGCGTATGGCTATATAAACCGGTTAAACGGGGAACATCATGTGGCGCTGGTAAAAGGGGATATAGGAAATGGGGAAGATGTGCTCTGCAGAGTCCACTCAGAATGCCTCACAGGAGATGTGTTTGGTTCTCTTCGCTGTGACTGTGGCCAGCAGTTTGCAGCAGCTATGACCCAGATTGAAAAAGAGGGCAGAGGCATTGTGCTGTATATGCGTCAGGAAGGCAGAGGCATTGGTCTGATCAATAAATTAAGGGCTTATGAGCTGCAGGAACAGGGAATGGATACGTTGGAGGCCAATCTGGCTCTTGGATTTAAGGGAGATGAGAGAGAGTATTATATCGGTGCACAGATTCTTCGGGATCTGGGAGTAAGGAGTATGCGTCTGCTGACCAATAACCCGGACAAAGTATATCAGCTGTCGGCTTTTGGCATTAAGATCACACAACGGGTACCTATCCAGATGCAGGAAACAGAATATGATCATTTTTATCTCCAGACTAAGAAAATCCGCATGGGACATATGCTGCAGTAGATACCTGTCAAATCTAAAAACATTAAAATAACATACATATAACGAAAGGAAACAAAGATTATGCGTACATTAGAAGGAAAAGTAGTAGCAAGAGAGATCAAAGTAGGAATCGTAGCAGCCAGATTTAATGAATTTATTGTATCTAAGTTGGTAGCAGGTGCCAGAGACGGACTGGTACGTCATGATGTAAAAGAGGAAGACGTCGACCTTGCATGGGTTCCGGGAGCTTTTGAGATTCCACTGATCGCCTCTAAAATGGCCAAAAGCGGTAAATATGACGCTGTAATCTGCCTGGGTGCTGTCATAAGGGGGGCAACCAGTCATTATGATTATGTTTGCAGTGAGGTTTCAAAAGGAATTGCCAATGTTTCACTGACAAGTGATATTCCGGTCATGTTTGGAGTGCTGACTACAGATAACATTGAACAGGCCATTGAACGTGCGGGAACAAAAGCAGGAAATAAAGGTTATGACTGTGCCCTTGGTGCCATCGAAATGGTGAATCTGGTAAGAGAATTGGAAAAATAAAGATGCAAGAATGCAAAAAAGCCGTCATGATTGGCGGCTTTTTTGCATACCCATGTCATTTGTTTTTTGCATGTACCTTAAGAGGCATCATTAAATGTTCGATCATAATCGTATAAGCTTTCTGCCCATCTCCGGCTTTTAATGCATCATAGTAAGCCAGGTGTTCATCAATGGTTCCCTGAACACGTCCTTCTGCAGAAAGAGCATCCTGAGAAGTCAGGTGAATCAGATACAGCAGTCGTTGGAAGATCTGGCTGAACTCATCGTTATGGAGATAGTTTACGATCAGAAGGTGGAACTGGTGATCGTAGTAGATAAAATCTTCTAAGGTGTCAGATTTTAATGCTTCTTCCATGCTATCCAGTATCATTTTCAAGTTGCGCAACAGTTCTTTTCCTGTGCGTGTGCCTGTCTCAGAGGCAATTACAGTAGTACAGAAACCTTCAATAGCGCAGCGGATCTGGATACTGTCTTTCATATCCTTTTCATTTAACTGACGGATCATAAAACCTTTGCTTGGTATAATGGTGATATAGCCGTCCTGACTTAAACATTGGAGAGCTTCACGCATAGGAGTTCTGGAAATTCCTAATTTTGCAGACAGCTTGGTTTCAGAGTAGAGCTGACCAGGTTCTAAATCACCGTTTAATATACCATTTTTTATGGAATCGTAGGCCTGCAGCTGCAGGAAACTTTTTTCTTTCATTCATTCGTATCCTTTATATTGAAATCAATCACCATACAATTTTAAGGCTTAAGTGATAGGCGTGTCAAGAAAAAACGACATTTCCTGATTATTAGTTTTTATGTTACCGGTCATGAAACCTATGAAAACCCATGAATAATAACGAACCAATATTTTTGAATGAAGTCAACTCTTGTATCTAAAAGTAAATGTCTGTAAACGGAAAGCATCTAATTTATCTATATGTAATCAATAAGCAAGAAAATATGCTGTATATAATGCACAAAAACATCGTCAAAAACTTGTCACTTTTACTCATTGACAGTATACCGACATACCGGTATACTGGTATACAGATAGGCGAGAAAAAAAGCCAATAAAGAAATTTAATTTATTTTAAGGAGGACCCTAAAATGTGTGTTTACGAAATGGGCAACGTAAGAATTGTTGATCTTTCCAAGATCCTGGATCCAAAGACAGAAAGCAGAAGATGTCATCTGTTCCGCTTCAATACCGGCGGTGCTATCCCGGATTTTCATACCAATATGGATTTGATGAGCCATCTGGGAACTCACTGCGAATGCCCTTATCATCATGATGATAACTGGCCATCTGTAGCAGAACTGCCTTTAACCACTTTCTTAGGCCGTGCAGTATACGTAGACTTCAAGGAGACTGTTGCTAAGCGCGGACATATCACCGCTGCTGACTTAGACCGTGAAGCTGGAAAGGTAAAAGAAGGAGATATCGTTATCATCGACTCTTCCTACAAGCTGTATCCATTTACACCTGATACCAACACTGACAAGGATCAGCGTCTGTTAGTTGGTGCAGAGAGCGCAGAATGGTTCAAGGCTCACAAAGTAAAAGCTGTTGGTTTTGGTGATGGTGTTTCTATCGAGAACTGCAATGAAGATGTTAAGCCTTTCCATGACATCTTAATGGCAGAGAACATCGTATTCCTGGAAGTTTTAAGAAACTTAGAGCAGCTTAAGAAGGATGTATTCTTCATGAGCTATTCCCCGCTTCCAATCCTTGGTCTGGATTCCAGCCCTGTTCGTGCATATGCAATTGAAGGACTGGCTGAGTTCTCCGAATAATAATAACAACCAAGCATCTTGCTTTTATGTGTATGGAAGCAAGATGATGTCAGGGCTGAACCTTAAATAAAACTTGCGCCCGCGCATAATAATATTATGCAGGGCGCAATCTGCTTTAAGGCACAGTGTAAACGTTAAATGTGAAAAGGAGAAAGTAAAATGCGTATTGCAGTGATCGGTGCAGGAGCAATGGGTTCTATCTACGGCGGACATCTTTCCCAGCATAACGATGTTCTCTTAGTAGATACCAATGAAAAAGTAGTGGAGCAGGTTGCAAACAATGGCCTTCTGATCGATGAAGACGGAACCACTCATACCTATCATCCGGGTGCAGTGAGCAACACACAGGGACAGGAACCGGTAGATTTGGTGATCCTCTTTGTAAAGGCTCTGTTCTCTAGAGCAGCTTTAGAAGGGAACCGTGGTTTGATTGGACCAAACACCCGTCTGATGACTTTACAGAATGGTGCAGGACACGAAGATCTGCTAAAGGAATTCGTTGACGAAGATCATATCGTTATCGGTACTACTGAGGATAACGGTGCTGTTCTTGGAATGGGGCATGTTCGCCGCGGCGGAACAGGTGTTACCAATGTTGGTATGCTGGTAGAAGACAAAGAAGGCTTCCTCCCACAGTTAAAAGAAGCATTTGACCAGTGTGGTTTTAATGTAAAGATCCATGAAAACATCCAGACTCTGATCTGGGACAAGCTGTTTACCAATGTTTCCTTAAGTGCCCTTACAGGTGTTCTTCAGGTAGACATGGGCTACATTGCAGCAAATGAGTATGCATGGGATCTGTGCTGCCAGCTGATCCATGAGACAGTAAAGACAGCAGCAGCAGCCGGACTGAACTTCGATGAAGAAAAGGTTCGTGAAAAAGTTAAAAATACTTCCATTAACAATCCAAACGGATGCACCTCTATCCGCGCAGATCTGCGTGATGGAAGAAGAACGGAAGTTGATACCATCAGTGGTGCTGTTGTTCGTGCAGCACACAAGTATGGCGTAGAGGTTCCGGGCCATGAATGCATTGTACGCCTTGTACATGCTATGGAAGGCAGAAACAAATAAAAGCTTTTGTTTCAATAAAAGCTTTAAATAAAGTAAGGGAGAGAATAAAATGATTTTTTCATCTATTAAGAATGGCGATTCTTTTGAAAAGTATCCGGCAGCTATCCAGACTGCATTAGAGTACTTAAAGAGTCATGATTTCGCAGCAATGGAACCTGGCGTATATGAGATCCAGGGAAAAGACATCTATGCTCAGGTATTTGATGCCATGTCAGAAGATGTTGCCGACAGACGTCCAGAGTCTCATGAGAAATATCTGGATGTACAGTATTTAGTATCCGGAAAAGAGCGTCTTGGTTTTACCAAGAATACCGGAAACTACAAAGTAGCAGAGCACATTAAGGAAAGAGACCTGATCTTCTATGAGTCTGTAGAAGACGAAGGATATATTGAGTCCCGTCCTGGATGTTTCTGTGTCTTTTTCCCATCCGATATCCATCGCCCACAGGTTATCTCCGGCGAAGCTATGAACCTGCGTAAGGTTGTAGTAAAGGTAAGCGTAGCACTGCTGTAAGATTGGAAAAAACGTAAAAAGCGTAAAAAATTAATTTGTAAAACCAGTAGGAGGATTTACCGGTATGTTTAAGAAATTGGCAATGGCTGTGGGAGTTATTTGCCTTATGGGTATGCTTACGGCCTGTGGACGTGCTACCGAAGATAAGGTGACAGAGATCCGCGTAGCTTTCAACCAGAATGAGAATCATCCTCAGTATCGTGCGATGAAATCTTTTGGTGAAAAATTTGAGAAAGCAACAAACGGACGTTATCACGTAACCATTTATCCTAACGGCGTGTTAGGCGAACAGGGAGCAATGGCAGAATTTATCCGTACGGGAGCTTTACAGATGGCAATCGTGCCATGTTCTGTTCCGGAAGGATATGATGCTGACTTTGCCATTGTAGGCGCACCTTATTTGTATGACAATATTGATCATCTTGAAAGAGCAACTTTAAATGGCGTTTTTGATGATCTGTTTGCTTCTACTGAAAAGTATAAATTCCGTGTCCTGACCGTTTATACAGCAGGTGAGAGAAATGTATACGCAAAGAAACCGATTAATTCTGCAGATGATCTTAAGGGTATGATCATTCGTGTAAATGACAGCCCGACCTATGTAGAAATGGCAAAACTGATGGGTGGTAATGGAAGTGTTATGGCTCAGTCTGAGGTTTACACAGCACTGCAGCAGGGCGTTATTGATGCGGCAGAGAACAGTGAGCTGGTTTATCGTGACTTTAAGCATTATGAGGTAGCTCCTTACTATGCATATACCCGTCACATTGTACATCCTGACGTTGTACTTGCAAGTACTGCGTTCTTAGATTCTTTAAGCGATGAAGACAGAGAAATCTTTGATGAACTGATCAAAGAATCAACAGAAGAAGAGTTTGAAACTTTTAAACAGGATATTGAAGTAGCAAAGAAAGATGCCGAAGAAGCAGGAACTCAGTTCTGCTATCCAGATACCAATGAACTGCGTGAGCGCTGCATGCCGCTGTTGAACAAGATCTCAACACAGTCAGATGTGACCAAAAAGATCTATGACGCAGTAGTAGCATTAAGAGAGGAGGATAATAAATAATGAAAAACTTAAAAAATGGCTTAGACCGCTTTTTAGCCTTTGTCTGTGTTGTGGATTTCATTGTTATGGTCCTTCTTACTGTATATCAGGTAGTAGTGCGTTATGTGTTCAAGAGCCCAAGCAGTGTCAGCGAAGTTCTGACCCGTTACTGCTTTGTATGGCTGATTCTGCTTTCCGCAACTTATGTATTCGGACAGCGTGATCATATCTGCATCACTTTTTTAAAGGATAAGCTGAATGCCAGTGCAAAAAGACTGTTAAATGTTATCATTGAAGTAGTTGTTATCATCTTCTCTGTACTGATCCTGGTTTATGGTGGTTCTGTTATCACAACCATGAACATGCTGCAGTATGACTCTATCCTTAAGATTCCTACAGGAACTATTTACAGTATTATTCCTGTATGTGGCGTACTTATCATTTTCTACAGCATTTATAATATTACTGTAGAACTGAACAAGAAAGAAGGAGGAGAGTAATTTATGTCTATCGCAGTTCAGGTTGCCTTGGTAATGGTCGTTCTTCTGGTTTTATTACTGGCAGCAGGTGTGCCTATCGGTGTGGGAATCGGACTTTCTTCCGCAGTTTCCATGATCTGCATGCTGCCGTCTAATGTAGCTTTTGCGACGTCCGCACAGAGAATCTTCGCAGGCTCTAACTCATTTTCACTGATCGCTATCCCGTTCTTCATCCTTGCAGGAAACATTATGAATAACGGTGGTATCGCATTAAGACTTGTAAACTGTGCAAAGGTCATCGGTGGCCGTATGCCTGGCGCATTAGCACAGTCAAATGTAATCGCAAACATGCTTTTCGGCGCTATCAGCGGTTCCGGTGCAGCAGCAGCTGCAGCCATCGGAAGTACCATGGGACCTCTGGAAGAGGCAGAAGGCTATGATAAGAACTATTCCGCAGCTGTAAACGTTGCATCTGCTCCTGTTGGTATGCTGATCCCGCCAAGTAACACCATGATCGTTTATTCTACTGTTGCAGGAAGTGTATCTATTTCCGCACTGTTCATGGCTGGTTATGTGCCTGGTCTGATCTGGGGCTTGGGAGTTATCATTCTGGCAACCATCACAGCTAAGAAATTAGGATACAGAGGTGAAGCGAAGCTGACTGCCGGCATCGTGTTAAAGACTTTCTGGCAGGCAATCCCAAGCCTTTTGATGATCGTTATCGTAATTGGCGGTATCCTTTGCGGTGTGTTTACTGCAACAGAAGGTTCTGCAGTAGCAGTTGTGTACGCAACCGTTCTTTCCCTGATTTATGGTTCCATTAAATTAAAAGATATCCCAAGAATTGTACTGGATTCTGCAAAGATCACAGGTACCATTACTTTCATGATCGGACTTTCCTCTATCATGTCATGGGCAATGGCATTTACCGGAATCCCGGATATGGTTGCAGCTGCCGTTCTTAGTGTTACAAGCAACAAGATCCTGATTTTCCTGTTAATTAATATCATCCTGTTGTTTGTAGGTACCTTCATGGACCCGACACCTGCAATCCTGATCTTCACTCCAATTTTCCTTCCAATCTGCAAGAGCCTTGGAATGAATGCTGTTCAGTTTGGTATCGTACTTTGCTATAACCTGTCTGTAGGTACCATTACACCTCCTGTAGGAACGATCCTGTTTACAGGTTGTAAAGTAGGTGGTGTTACCATTGAAAGTGTTATTGGACACTTGCTGCCATACTTTGTAATGATCATCATCGGTCTGCTGCTTGTGACCTATATTCCGGTGCTTTCACTGGGACTGCCGACCCTGTTAGGATTGATCTAATAGGCACGGGAAAAACAAGTGACTGCAAAGCAGACATTTGTTTTTCGCAAGCCATTGACGCAGGTTCCGTCTGCGTTAGCCGGCAAGTAAGCGTGTAAGCGCAGGAATCGGGGTATATACGTACGAATGTAAATAAAACAGGCGTTATCGGAAATGTTTTCGGTAGCGCCTGTTTTTTTCTGTGAATTGCGAAACAAACCGCCGGTGGCGGTTTTGCTATGAAATAGTTTTGAAATATGCTATAATGAGTCAAAAAGAAAAACAAGCCATAAAACTATAATGACCAGGATACACATATACATAGCGAAAACAAAAGCGGGGTGACTTAGTGAATATCAGAGAATCTCAGGAAGCACTGGAACTTGTAACTTTAAGCCCGTATGCTTCATTTTCTGCAAAAACAAAGGGCAGAGACAGACAGGAGCCTCTCTGCGATATCCGCCCGGAGTATCAGCGGGACAGAGACCGTATTCTGCACTGCAAGGCATTTCGGCGTATGAAGCATAAAACACAGGTATTTCTTGCCCCGGAAGGAGATCATTACCGCACAAGACTGACTCATACATTGGAAGTGTCACAGATTGCCAGGACCATTGCAAAAGCCCTTCGATTAAATGAAAGTCTTACCGAGGCCATTGCCCTAGGCCATGATCTGGGTCATACGCCTTTTGGACATTCCGGGGAAGCTATTTTAAATAAAATATGTGAGGACGGTTTTACTCACTATGAGCAAAGTGTCCGTGTAGTAGAAAAACTGGAAAAAAATGGAAAAGGTTTAAATCTTACCTGGGAAGTACGGGATGGGATCAGAAATCACCGCACGGCCGGTCATCCTTCCACTTTAGAAGGGGGAGTAGTCCGTCTCTCTGATAAGATCGCCTATATCAACCATGATATAGATGATGCCATCCGGGCGAAAATGTTTGAGGAAAATGATCTTCCTACAGTTTATACAGATGTGTTAGGATACAGTGTCCGGGAACGTTTAAATATTATGATCCATGATATTATCTTAAACAGCCTGGACAAGCCGGGGATCTTTATGTCAGAAGGAATGGAAGAGGCCATGATGGGCCTTCGCCAGTGGATGTTTGACCATGTATATAAAAATGAGATCCCAAAAGCAGAAGAGGGAAGAGCCCAGCAGATGCTTTCTCAGCTTTATTTCTACTATATGGATCATGTAGAGGAGTTGCCTCGGGAGTATTTAAATTTTTTAGATACAGGAGAAAAAGTTTCCAGAGTCGTTTGCGACTACATCGCAGGCATGAGTGATATTTATGCCATTGACCAGTTTGAAAAATTATTCGTTCCCAAACGGTGGAACGTATATTGATGTATAAATTTGCAAAAGAAGGGAGAAAAAAGCATGTACTATCCGGACGAAGTCATAGAGGAAGTAAGAATGAAGAATGACATCGTAGATGTGATTTCAGGATATGTAAAACTGCAGAAAAAAGGAGCCAATTATTTTGGACTTTGTCCTTTCCATAATGAAAAATCACCTTCTTTTTCCGTCTCTCCGGGAAAGCAGATCTATTATTGTTTCGGCTGCGGAGCGGGAGGAAATGTCCTAACCTTTGTAATGGAATATGAAAATTATACCTTTCAGGAGGCACTTCAGTCCTTAGCTGACCGTGCGGGAGTGACGCTTCCGAAGATGGAATACAGCAAAGAAGTCAGAGAACAGGCAGAGCTTCGTACCAGATTGTTGGAAGTAAACAGGCTGGCAGCCAACTATTTCTACTACCAGATGAAGCAACCTCAGGGAAAAATAGCGTATGAATATTTCCATGACAAGCGAGAACTTACTGATGAAACCATGCTGCGGTTCGGACTGGGGTATTCTAACAAAACAAGCGACGATCTATATCGGTTCCTGAAAGAAAAAGGCTATGATGATATATTTTTAAGCCAGACCGGTCTTGTCACCATTGAAGAGAGGGGCGGGAGAGATAAATTCTGGAATCGTGTCATGTTCCCGATCATGGATGTGAATAACAGGGTTATCGGCTTTGGCGGCCGTGTAATGGGAGACGGGGAGCCAAAATATTTAAACTCTCCAGAAACGAAATTATTTGATAAAAGCCGAAATCTGTATGGTTTAAACTATGCAAGGACTACCAGGGAGAAATGCATGCTGGTGTGTGAGGGGTATCTGGATGTGATCTCCATGCATCAGGCGGGCTTCACCAATGCAGTGGCTACATTGGGAACTGCATTTACCAGCCAACATGCAGGTGTCTTAAAGCGTTATACAGATCAGGTGATCCTAACGTATGACAGTGATGGTGCCGGTGTAAAAGCTGCCCTGCGTGCTATTCCTATCTTAAGGGATGCAGGTATTTCATCCAGAGTCCTGAATATGAAGCCCTATAAGGACCCGGATGAATTTATTAAAAATATGGGATCAGATGCCTTTAAGGAGAGAATTACTCAGGCAAAAAATAGTTTCTTATTTGAAATCGATGTTTTAAAACAAAATTATCAGTTAGAGGATCCGGAACAGAAGACGAAGTTTTATCAGGAAACAGCAAAGAAGCTTCTGCAGTTTGGAGAGCCGCTTGAGCGTGACAATTACATTCAGGCAGTATCCAGAGAGCAGATGATAAAAGAAGAGGAGCTTCGTCAGTTAGTGAATCGTCTGGGAATGCAAATGGGTTTAAAAGCAGGTGACAGCTACAGGGAAGATGCATCCGGACGGAATGTGATCTCCAGAGAAAATGGAAGTGGATCAGGCAGTGATATGCGACGGCCGGAATATGGCGGCAATTCTTATGAGAGCCAGAGCTTGTGGCAAAACCATACGGCCATGAAGAAAACAGGAAGAAAGCAGGAGCGAGAAGACGGCATAAGAAGATCTCAGAGACTGCTGCTTACCTGGCTGATCGAGAATCCGGCACTGTTTGACAAGATAAAAGGCGTTATAACTGCGGATGATTTTGTGGAAGACCTGTATCATCAGGTAGCAGTCATGGTATTTGAAGGACATGAAGCAGGAGATGTAAATCCGGCCGGCATTTTAAGCCGGTTTATCAATGATGAAGACCAATACAAAGAAGTAGCAGCATTATTTAATGCCAGTTTAAAAGAATCCTTAAGCAACGAAGAGCAGAAAAAAGCATTTACAGAGACTGTGATCAAGGTAAGAAAAAATAGTCTGGACAATGCAAGCCGAAATGCGAAAGATATAGCCCAGCTGCAGGAGATCATAAAGCAGCAGGCAGCTTTAAAACAGCTGCATATCTCTCTGGATTGATTTAATAAGGAACCATATG
>CAVFER010000034.1:0-30294 GCA_963621525.1 bacterium
GAAATGGGTGGCAGTACGATTGGTAATAAATATAGTTTATGGAATTGTAACATAATTATAAAAATTGGACAAGAAAAAAGGGACGGAAAACAGTGTGCAGAAAAGGTGATGAGAAAATTCGTCAAAAAGAAAACAAAGAGTTTGTGAAAAATGTGACACCTGTTGATGAAATGTTAAGACAAAACGAACAAAAAAAGTTAGAATGTCTAAAGAAAATTGCAAATAATGCAAAATATGCCATTGCTTATTGATGAGATATCGAGTATAATCTATTCAAGTTGTACAAAATCTGAGGGATAGTTTTGGTATTTTTCCGATTGTATTTATAAAAAAACAACAAAAAACACAGAAATGTTTGATATACTATTGACAAAGAAAGGAAGGTGATCCATGAAAGACTGGCAGTACATTTTGAAGAATTTTTCACTAATTAGCCAGATGGGGATCTCTTTAGCAGCTCCGCTGTTGTTGTGCCTTTTTTTATGCAGCTGGCTTAGCAGCCGTTTTATGATAGGCGGGTGGATCTATATCCCCGGTTTTATCATGGGACTTGGCGGCTCTTTTATGACAGCATACAAATTTTATCTGGCTATTATGAAGAACCAGAAGAAAAAAAAGAACAGAGAACATGAAAAAGCCTTTAACAGGCACGTATGACGGGAGGTAAAAATTATGAAGATCCAGCCGGCAGTAAAGAAAGAAACGGGACACATTGCATGTTGGAGCGGCGCAGGTATGATCCTTATGATCATTGTTTTTGCAGTCTGCCATAAGTTTTTTCCGGAGGCAGTACCATTTGATTATAGGGTGGTTCTTGGCGGTGTCATTGGCGCAGCTGTTGCAGTAGGGAATTTTTTCATTAGGGGAATTACGGTGCAAAAGATCGCATCGGGTGAGCAAAGTGACGAGCAGTCCTACAAAAACATGAAGATCAGTTACAGATACCGTTCCATGGCTCAGTTGTTGTGGATCATTCTGGCAATGATCTTACCATTTGTTAATGCTGCAGCGGGCATTATACCGCTGTTTTTCCCAAGTTTGAGCATCAAGCTTATTAACATTCTGGGAATAATAAAAACAAAGCCAAATCTATAAGGAAGGAGATGAAAATGCGGATATGAATTTTAATATTTCAGGTGCTGCGGTTTATTTCAGGATTCCCACAGGCATACCTATCCTTGGCGATTTCCTGATATCCGAGACATTGGTAGTCAGCTGGATCGTAATGATACTTATTACGGGACTGTGCATATGGCTTACCAGGGACCTGAAGGTAGAGAATATATCCAAAAGGCAGGCGGTGGCCGAGATGCTGGTAGAACAGGCACAGAAGCTTGTGAGAAATAATACTGGCGGAACAAAGTTTGATAATCTGATCCCATTTGTGGCAGCTTTGTTCACCACAAGCGTAGTTTCCAATCTTATCAGCCTTACCGGCCTTAGAAGCCCTACAGCTGATCTTTCTACAGAGGCAGCCTGGGCAGTGGTAGTGTTCGTTATGATCACTTCCAATAAGATCAAGGCAGGCGGCATACTGGGATACTTAAAGGGCTTCACTACTCCGATTCCGGTCATGACACCTTTTAATGTCCTGTCAGAGCTGGCAACACCCATAAGTATGGCGTGCCGTCACTTTGGAAATATTCTTTCTGGCGTTGTTATCAACGGGCTGATCTATGCAGCTTTGGCGATAGCAACATCAGCGCTTCTTGGCTGGCTGCCGGGTACGCTGGGACAGGTCTTAGGAAGCATCCCGTTCCTTGATGTGGGAATTCCGGCTATTCTGTCTGTCTACTTTGACTGGTTCTCCGGTTTCATGCAGGCATTCATTTTCAGTATGCTGACTATCATGTATATTGCAAATGCGGCAGAAGGTTAAAAACACGCAGTAGGAAAATCTTATCAAAGATATTATTCACATTATTCTAGGAGGAAATTTATTATGACAGATTTTCAGTTATTAGCAAAAGGTATTGCTTTAGCAGGTTGTGCTATCGGCGCCGGTGCTGCTCTGATTGCAGGTATCGGACCTGGTATTGGTGAAGGTAACGCAGTTGCAAAGGCATTGGAAGCAATCGGACGTCAGCCAGAGTGCAAGGGTGATGTAACCAGCACCATGTTACTTGGTTGTGCTATTGCAGAGACCACTGGTATTTACGGTTTCGTTACCGGTCTGCTGCTGATCTTCGTAGCACCTGGTACTTTCATGAACTACCTGTCCTAAACGTAACGAAACACTTACTGTTTCAAAGTCTGCATATAGTATGTGAAGATTTCTGAAAAACAGAAGGCAGTTTCCACAGACAGGAGGGTAGAAAGATGCGGGAAACACAGGATTTAGTAACGATCATACCGTGGACTTTCATTGCCCAGATCTGCAACCTGTTCATCCAGTGCTGGCTTATTAAGAAATTCTTATTTAAGCCGGTTTGCGCGATCATCGAGAAGAGAAGAGCGTTAGCAGATTCTCAGATCCAGGATGCGAAAAAGGCAAAGGAAGAAGCGGATGCCATGAAGGCTGATTATGAAGCAGAAATGGCAAAAGCAAAAGCAACTGCAAATTCCATTCTGCAGGATGCCCAGAAGGACGCTGCAGCCCGCAGTGAGGCCATGATCCAGGAAGCCCAGACACAGGCAGCCGGCATCAAGGCAAAGGCTGAGGCTGATATCGCCCAGGAGAAGAAGAAAGCAGTTAATGACATTAAAAATGAGATCGGCGGCATTGCCATGGATATTGCAGGCAAGGTAATTGAACGCGAGATCTCAGAGGAAGACCATAAGAAGCTGATCGACGAGTTTATTGAGAATGTAGGTGAGGCATCATGACCAGGACTGCAAAGATCTACGGGGACAGTCTCTATGACCTTGCCGCAGAGGAAAGACTGACAGAAGAGATCCTTCCACAGATGGAGCAGGTAGCGGAACTTTTTAAAGAGAACCCGGATTACCTGACCCTTCTTTCAGAGCCGTCCATTCCCAGAACAGAGCGTGTGGGACTGTTAGACAAGGCCTTTGAAGGACAGCTTTCCCTGTATCTGTTAAACTTCTTAAAACTGTTATGTGAAAATGGCATGCTCCGGGAATACCGTGACAGCTGCAGACAGTTTAAGACACGCTACAATGCGGACCACAACATTGCAGAAGCAGTGGTCACTACAGCGGTAGCACTTACAGAAGCACAGACGCAGGCATTAAAGAAAAAGCTGGAGAAGATCAGCGGCAAGAGTGTCCTTCTCACACAGAAGACGGACAGCGCCGTACTTGGCGGTATCCGTGTGGAATTAGAAGGAAAGCAGCTTGACGGCACTGTAAAGGAACGTCTGTCAGGCATTAGGAAAAAAGTTACGGAAATCATCGTATAAAGGATGTGAATGGAATGCAATTAAAACCGGAAGAGATATCCAAAGTCATCCGAAGCCAGATCAAATATTACCAGAATGCCATCGAACAGAGCGAAACAGGAACGGTTCTGATCGTAGGTGATGGTATCGCCAGAGTAAGCGGCCTGACCAACTGTATGTCAGGAGAGCTTCTGGAATTTGAAGACGGTACCTTCGGAATGGCTCAGAACCTGGAGGAAAACAGCGTTTCTGTCGTTCTGTTCGGTTCTGATCAGGGAATCAGTGAAGGACAGACTGTTAAGCGTACAGGAAAGGTAGTAAGCGTACCTGTAGGCGAGGCAATGATCGGACGCGTTGTAAATGCGATCGGCCAGCCAATCGACGGCGCAGGCCCTATTGAGACAACCGAATACAGGCCGGTGGAATCACCGGCACCCGGCATCTGTGACAGACAGCCGGTTAAGGAACCATTACAGACAGGTATCAAGGCGATCGACTCTATGATCCCAATCGGCAGAGGACAGCGAGAGCTGATCATCGGTGACCGTCAGACTGGTAAGACTACCATCGCTACGGATACCATTTTAAACCAGAAGGGCAAGGACGTTATCTGTATCTATGTTGCGATCGGACAGAAGCGTTCTACGGTTGCCAGCCTGGTGTCTGAATTGCAGGCAGGCGGTGCTATGGATTATACTATCGTTGTTGCCGCAACTGCATCTGAGACAAGCCCGTTACAGTACATCGCACCTTACTCAGGCTGTGCAATGGGTGAATACTTTATGAACAAGGGAAAACACGTACTGATCATCTATGATGACTTAAGTAAGCATGCGGTTGCATACCGTGCACTTTCCCTTCTGATTCGCCGTCCACCGGGCCGTGAAGCTTATCCTGGTGACGTATTCTATCTGCACTCCCGTTTATTGGAGCGTGCAGCAAAGCTTTCTGATGAAAAGGGAGGCGGTTCCCTTACAGCCCTTCCGATCATCGAGACTCAGGCAGGCGACGTATCTGCATACATCCCTACCAACGTTATTTCTATTACCGATGGACAGATCTTTCTGGAGACAGAGCTGTTCCACTCCGGTATCATGCCGGCTGTAAACCCGGGTATTTCTGTATCCCGAGTTGGTGGTAACGCACAGATCAAGGCAATGAAGAAGGTTGCCGGAACCCTGAAACTGGTATACTCCCAGTACAGAGAGTTACAGAGCTTCGCACAGTTCGGTTCTGACCTGGATGCAGATACCAAGGCACGTCTGGCACAGGGCGCACGTATCGTGGAAGTCTTAAAGCAGGGAAGAAGTACACCTGTACCGGTGGAAAAGCAGGTAGCGATCCTGTATGCCGTTGTAAAGGGTATCTTAACCGATGTTGCAGTAGAAGATATCCAGGCATACGAAGAGGGCCTGTATACATTCCTTGACAGTGACGCACAGGGCGTAGCTGCTATGGAAGGTATCCGTACCACCGGAAAACTGGAAGGCGAGACAGAAGAGAAGCTAAAAGCGGCTTTAGCTGACTACACCGACCGGTTCTTAAAGACCAGATAAGAGTGATATCGGGTTCCCGTCACCTTCATTTTGAGGGTGCGGGGGCTGATGATAGGAATTATAAGGAGGGAACACATGGCTGCAAATATGAAAGCCGTGAAGCTCCGTATGAAGAGCATACAGAGCACCATGCAGATCACCAAAGCAATGGAACTGGTGGCATCCTCCAAGCTGCGTAAGGCAAAAGAACGGGCAGATGCAAGCAGGCCTTATTTCCATACCCTGGAAAATACTCTGGCAAAGATTGCCGCAGGCAATACAGACCTCTCTTCCGTGTATACAAAGAAGAGCAAAAACGAAAAATGGTGCTATGTGGTCATCGCAGGTGACAGGGGACTGGCAGGTGGATACAATTCTAACCTGTTCAAGGAAATGGAGAGTGAGACGGTCGGGAAAGACTACTGTGTACTCCCTATCGGAAAGAAAGCAGTGGAATATTACAAACGCAGGGGCATAGAGCTGGTAACAGAAGACTTTGCAGAAGCAGGGGATATCTCTGTATCTGACTGCTTCGAGATCGCAGCCTTGCTGTGCAGAGCCTTTAAGGCCGGAGAATTCGGCCATGCAGCTCTGGGTTATACCAACTTTGTTTCTATGCTTTCCCAGAAGCCGGGAGTATCATCCATGCTTCCGTTAGAAGACCTTTCAGGGGAAGAGAAGGATATGAAACAGATCCATTCCCTGATTTTATATGAGCCGGACAGCGAAACGGTGTTTGACGCCATCGTGCCGGAGTATCTGGCTGGTATGGTATATGGTGCCATGTGCGAGTCAGTTGCCAGTGAGCTGGCAGCGCGAAGGACCGCCATGGATGCCGCATCCAAGAATGCAGGAGAGATGATCGAACAGCTCAGCCTGTATTATAACCGTGCCCGTCAGGCCAGCATAACTCAGGAGATCACTGAGATCGTAGCTGGTGCAGAGGAGCCTTAAAGAGGAGATAGATATATGACAGAGAAACACATTGGAAAGGTGGTGCAGGTTACCGGACCGGTACTGGATATCCGGTACAAGGAAGGGGAACTGCCTGCACTGCTGAATGCGATTGAGATCGACATCAATGGTCATAAGCTGATCGCAGAAGTTGCGCAGCAGATCGGTGATGACGTAGTGCGCTGCATCGCTATGAGTTCCACGGATGGACTTGTGCGCGGTACAGATGCAGTAGATACAGGAAGCCCGATTACCGTACCTGTAGGCGATGAATGCCTGGGACGTGTATTCAACCTGTTAGGCGATCCTGTAGACAATAAGCCTGCTCCAGAAGCGAAGGAGCGCTGGGCAATCCATCGTCCGGCTCCATCTTACGAAGAGCAGACACCGGCAACCGAGATCCTGGAAACAGGTATCAAGGTCGTAGACCTGATCTGCCCTTATGCAAAGGGTGGTAAGATTGGTCTGTTCGGAGGTGCCGGCGTAGGTAAGACAGTCCTGATCATGGAGCTGATTCACAACGTAGCGACTGCACATGGTGGTCTGTCTGTATTCACCGGTGTAGGAGAGCGTACCCGTGAAGGAAATGACCTTTACGGAGAAATGCAGGAAAGTGGCGTTATTGATAAAACTGCCTTAGTATATGGTCAGATGAACGAGCCGCCGGGCGCACGTATGAGAGTTGCCCTTTCCGGACTGACCATGGCAGAGTACTTCCGTGATGTGAAGAATCAGGATGTGCTTCTGTTCATTGATAACATCTTCCGTTTCACCCAGGCTGGTTCTGAGGTATCCGCGCTTCTTGGCCGTATGCCTTCCGCAGTAGGTTATCAGCCAACGCTGGCAACAGAAATGGGTGCTTTACAGGAGCGTATCACTTCTACTAAGAAGGGATCTATTACATCTGTACAGGCTGTATATGTGCCTGCAGATGACTTAACTGACCCGGCCCCTGCAACCACATTCACCCATCTGGATGCAACCACTGTACTTTCCCGTGATATTGCCAGCCAGGGTATTTATCCGGCAGTAGATCCGTTAGATTCTACCAGCCGTATCCTGTCTCCTGAGACAGTAGGCGAAGAGCATTATCAGGTGGCACGTTCCGTACAGAGAGTGCTGCAGCGATATAAAGAACTGCAGGATATCATCGCTATCATGGGTATGGATGAGCTTTCTGAAGAAGACAAGCTGACCGTATCCAGAGCTCGTAAGGTACAGAGATTCCTGTCCCAGAGCTTCTCCGTAGCAGAGCAGTTCACAGGTATGAAAGGTCAGTATGTGCCGTTAAAAGAAACTATCCGCGGATTTAAGAAGATCTTAAGCGGTGAATGCGATGACATCCCGGAGAGCTGTTTCCTGTTTGCAGGTACTATTGATGATGTATACGAAAAAGCAAAACAGCAGCAGTAGAAGGGAGGAACGGGTATATGACGACCTTCCATTTACAGATTGCGACCATGGACGGAAATGTATTTGACGGGCAGGTGCAGAGTGTATCCTGTCGTACCATCCACGGTGACCTTGCCATTCTGGCACGCCATATGAATTATTGCACAGCCGTTGGAATGGGAACGGCCCATGTGGTATTAGAAGACGGAACAGAACGGAAAGCAGCCTGCATTGGCGGTATGCTTACCGTAATGGACGGCGAATGCCGCCTGATTCCTACTACCTGGGAGTGGAGCGAGGATATCGATGTAGCTCGCGCCAACGAGGCGAAAAAAAGGGCAGAAGAGAGCCTGCAGCAGTCCGGAATGGATGAAAAGCAGGTGAAACTGGCAGAAGCCAGGCTTCACCGTGCATTAGTCCGTATTGGAACTGCGCAGAAATAAAAGGCTTCAGGCGATTTTAGACAGTCGTGGGAATGTTAATGTTCTCACGGCTGTTTTTTCTTTTAGAAATATGCTATACTCTGAGGGTGGGTTTTGCCTGCGTCAGCGCAGGGAACCTGAGTCTATGAGCAAAAAGCACACATAATTGGAGAAAATCACCATGGAAACCAAACGAATCCAAATAAACGACACAAAAAATATAAATGATGATGAATTAAAAGAAGCCGCCCAGATACTGCGTAACGGCGGTCTTGTTGCATTTCCAACAGAAACAGTATATGGTTTAGGAGGAAATGCCTTAGATGAAAAGGCAGCGGGCAAGATCTACGCTGCAAAAGGCAGACCGTCTGATAATCCACTGATTGCGCATGTATCCTGTGCTGAGGAAGTTACACCTTTAGTAAGATATATCCCGGAAGCAGGAAAGAAGTTAATGGAAGCTTTCTGGCCGGGACCGCTGACTATTATCTTCCCAAAGAGTGAGATTGTACCTTACGGAACTACCGGTGGTCTGGATACAGTAGCGGTCCGCATGCCTGTTGACCCGATTGCTAACCGCCTGATCGCACTTGCAGGCGTACCGGTAGCAGCACCAAGTGCCAATACCTCCGGCCGTCCAAGCCCAACTACAGCGGATCATGTATGGCAGGACTTAAATGGAAAGATCGAGATGATCATCGACGGCGGTTCTGTTGGGATTGGAGTAGAATCCACTATTGTAGATGTTTCAGGTGACGTTCCGGCAGTTCTGCGTCCGGGCGCTGTTACGATGGAAATGTTAAGAGATGTTTTAGGAGAAGTCACCATTGACCCGGCTATTTTAGGGCCGATGGCAGCTGGTGTACGTCCAAAAGCACCTGGTATGAAATATAAACATTATGCTCCAAAGGCAGATCTGACTCTGGTAGAGCCTGCAAATGTGGCAGATGCCAGGAAAACAGGGATAGCTGTTGCCATGACACAGGAACAGGTAAAAAAAATGGTGGAAATGGTATGGAAGCTGGCAAAAGAAAAGATAGATGCAGGCTGCAAGGTAGGTATCATCTGTACCGATGAGTCAAGATCACATTATCCACAGGGCGAGGTACGCAGTATCGGTGCCAGAAAGAGTCAGGAATCGGTAGCGCATAATCTGTATGCACTGTTGCGTGAATTTGATGATTTAAAAGTAGATTATATCTTTTCCGAAAGCTTCAGCCAGGATCATTTGGGTCAGGCCATTATGAACCGACTTTCTAAGGCAGCCGGATACCAGATCTATAAGGTCTGAGACAAAATAACAGGATATTATGGAAATGAAGAATACAGAAAAACAGACATTAGGAGAAAAAACAGCACAGAACCTGCTGGAAATGATCCAGGAAAAGGAATATGCTCCAGGAGATAAACTTCCTACAGAAGCAGAATTGGTAGAAACACTGGGGGTTGGACGCAATACAGTAAGAGAAGCACTGCGCATCCTTATGTCCCGGAATATCGTGACCATCCGTCAGGGATCGGGAACCTTTATTTCTGAGAAAAACGGGGTAGCAGACGATCCGCTTGGCTTCTTTATGATGGATGACAGACGGCAGCTTACAGAAGATCTGCTTCAGGCAAGACTGATTTTGGAACCACCTCTTACGGCTCTCGCTGCACAAAATGGTTCAGAAGAAGAGATAAAAGAGTTGGAACGCATTTTAGAAGAACTGGAGAAATTGATCCGGGATAAAAAAGATTATTCCGAAAAAGATTCCCAGTTCCATGCACAGATTGCAACTTGCTCCCACAATCGGGTCATGAACAATCTGATTCCGGTGATCACAGAAGGCGTACGTGTTTTTGCAGATTCTGTAGAAGAAACGGAGTATGAACAGACTTTGCTGGCTCACAGACGTATTTTTGAAGCTATTCGGGACGGACGTGGAGCAGATGCAAAGCAGGAAATGTATTTTCATTTGATGTATAACCACAATCGGTACAGGAAAGAATAAGAAAAGATTATATATTTAAAGAACGCACCCCAAGTGCGTTTTTTGATGTATAAAAAATCAATCTATAGAAAAAATCAATAAATAGCATATAATTACCGAATATATCAATAGGACATTAATGAGAATTAATGATAAAATAGTTATACGTTGTATACAGGAGAAACACAGTGGAGGAACAAAAATCAGGTAAAAGAAAAATATATGTATTTGCAGTGGGAGTGGTCTTACTGTTTCTGGTTGGAAAATATTCTGGCTGGTCAGGGCAGCTGTTAAATGGGGAGTTTACTCAGACGTTACAGCGTATAACAGAAGAAAATCTGCCTACAGCTATTTTCATATATCTGGCGGTTACTGTGATCGGAAGTGTAGCTTTTGCTTTGCCTGGGATCAGTTTTGCAATCCTTGCAGGACTGCTATTTGGTCCGGTGTTGGGTACGATCTGCTGTACAGTTGCTGCTACTTTGGGGGCTGTTGCAGCCTTTCTTCTGGGCAGGTATTTTCTCAAAGATACAGTAGGGGCAGTTGCCAGAAAAAATCCATATCTGCGTCACTGGCTGTTTGATAAGACAGGGAAAAAACAGATTTGGATCCTGATGATCACCCGGTTGGTACCATTATTTCCCTATAATCTGCAAAACTTTGCCTATGGGGTGACAGATATGCCATTAAAAACCTATGCGGCAGGATCCTTTCTTTTTATGCTTCCGGGAACCGCTATGTATACATTGGGGACAGCAGGTCTGGCTGACCCAGGCATAAGAACTGCCTGTTTTTTAGGAACAGCCATATTGGCAATAGCAGTAATGGCAGCAGGCATTCTGTTAAAGAAAAAAGTACTTGCAGAGCAGGAAAATCCAGATCTGAAAAACGGAGATAAGGTATGATGAAAGAGCTGGTCACAGGCTGCACCCATTGCGGCATATGCACAGAAAACTGTGGGTTTCTAAAGAAATATAACCTGACTATCGGGGACACAGAAAAACTTTCCAGACTAGCGTATCACTGTTTTCTCTGTGGAAAATGTTTGGAAGTCTGTCCACAGGGGATTGACGGACGGGAAATAGTCCTCCAGATCCGAAGACACCAGGTAAAAGAAGCAGGTGGAAAAATACCTGAAAAGGGCTATGGGATGCTCCTGTGGGAGAAAGAAGATTATAAATTCCGCAGATACACAGGAACCGGAAAAACAGCATTATTTTTCGGCTGTAACTTTCCTTCTTTTTATCCAGAGACTACCCGTTATCTGGGAAAACTGCTGGCAGAAAAGACAGGCGCGTTTTCTGTATTTGACTGCTGTGGAAAGCCGGTAGCAGAGCTGGGGCTGGAAGAAAAAGAAACAGTGATCCTGGAACGCTTAAATAAAAAGCTTTTGGCAGCAGGGGCAAGAGAAGTGGTTACGGTCTGTCCAAACTGTTATGCCTTTTTGAAAGGCAGACTTTCTATCCCGGTGATCAGCATTTATGAAAGATTACAGGAACTGGGGCTTGGGACAGTGCTCAAGGAAGAACAGAATATTTTTCTTCCATGTCCGGACCGGGAACAGAGAGAACTTTTAAAACAGATCAGGCTATTTCTGGCAGCAGAACCGAAGATCCTTTCAGGTGCAAACTGCTGTGGTCTTGGGGGCTGCGCAGCATTGAAAGAACCGGAACTTGCAGGTCAAATGGCAAAGTCAGCAGGCAGTATACAGAATACAAGTGTGTACTGTGCCTCCTGTGCCGGAAATCTTACAAGGGCTGGCGGAAAGAATATAAAACATTTGCTGGTACAGATCCTGGGAAGGGAAGAGTCGCCGGATGTGGGGCATTCTCTGTGGAACCGGGTTCGTGCAGGAAGATAGAAGAGGGAGAAAGTATGAAGAAGAATAAAAATAAATGGATTGAAAAGATGAGTCTGATCGTTTGCGTGGTAGCAGCCATAGCTGTATACATGACAGTACCGTCCGTACACCAGGGCATGAACCGTGTTTTTGCCATGTTTGCTACCGGTGATTTTACCGTGCTTCGCGATTTTGTAGCGTCCTATGGAGCCTATGCAGCGGCATTATCTTTTCTGTTAATGATCTTGCAGTCCATTATCGCGCCATTGCCTGCATTTCTTATTACCTTTGCCAATGCAAACTTATTTGGCTGGTGGAAAGGGGCTATTTTATCCTGGTCCAGTGCTATGGCAGGCGCAGCAATCTGTTTCTATATTGCAAGAATCTTAGGCCGTGATGTGGCTGAAAAGCTGACCAGCCATTCCGGTCTGGCGCAGATCGATACATTTTTTGAAAAATACGGAAAAAATACGATCCTGATCTGCCGTCTGCTGCCTTTCGTGTCCTTTGATATTGTAAGTTATGCAGCAGGACTTACTTCCATGTCCTTTTCCTCTTTCTTTATTGCTACGGGAATCGGACAGCTGCCTGCAACCATTGTTTATTCTTATGTAGGCGGCATGTTGACCGGCGGAGCGAAGTTATTTGTTACAGGGCTTCTCATTATCTTTGCCCTGTCAGCGCTGATCTTTATGATGCGCAGTATCTATATGGAACATATGAAAAAGAAAAACAAATAGAAACAAAAATAATAACAAATAAAAAGGAGAATATACAAAATGGAAACATATTACAATCCGGAAGATCTTGCAAAATTTGGAACCATCGGAGAAGAGTCTCCGAAGCTTGCGGAAAAATTCTTTGATTACTACGGAGCCGTATTTGCAGAAGGTGCTTTAACAGCAAGAGAAAAGGCTCTGATCGCCCTTGCAGTAGCTCATACAGTACAGTGCCCATACTGCATTGACGCTTATACCAATGACTGCCTGAACAAAGGCGTAAGCGCAGAACAGATGATGGAAGCAGTACATGTGGCAGCAGCAATCCGCGGCGGTGCTTCACTGGTCCACAGTGTACAGATGAAGAACATCATTAAGAAGCTGGAGCTGTAAGATATGAGTCAGGCATTAGAAGATATGAAAGCACTGACCGGGATACCGGATTTTGAAAGCAGGATCCAGAATAAGGAGCTGTGTTATACAGCTCCCGGTCTTTCGGTTATGCAGATCAATATAGGAAAACGCTGTAATCTGGCCTGTAAACACTGCCACGTAGAAGCAGGACCTTCACGTACAGAGGCTATGGACCGAAAGGTAATGGAAGCCTGTCTTGCAGTCTGTCAGGAGCAGAAAGTGGAAACCATTGATATTACAGGCGGGGCGCCGGAAATGAACCCGGATTTTATGTGGTTGGCAGAACAGGCCAGTAAGATTTGCAGCCATGTGATCGTCAGGACCAATCTGGTGATCCTGTTAGAAGAAGGCTACGGCCATTTGCCGGAATTTTACAGGGACCACAAAATTGAGATCGTCTGTTCCCTGCCTTACTATCGTGCAAGAGAAATGGACCGGGTGAGAGGTGACGGCACCTTTGAAAAAGCCATTCAGGTGATCCGTCAGTTAAATGATCTTGGTTATGGAAAAGGAAATGGTCTGGTTTTAAATATGGTTTACAACCCGGCAGGTGCCTTTTTCCCGCCGGTACAAAGTGCCATGGAAGCAGAATACAAGGAAAAACTGGGAAAAGACTACGGTATTGTGTTTGACCATTTATTTACCATTACCAACAACCCAATGGGCCGTTTTGAATTATTTTTAAAGCGCAGCGGCAACCTGGAAAGTTATATGAAAAAGCTGTCAGACTCCTTTAATCCAGCGACTTTGCCGGGACTTATGTGCCGTTTCCAGCTGTCTGTAGGTTATGATGGAACCTTATATGACTGCGATTTTAACCAGGCAGCAGAGCTTCCCGTTTCTACAGGAATGACCATTTTTGATCAGGTGGGAAAGCCTTATGAAAGACGGAAGATCTGTCTTGCAAATCACTGTTATGGCTGTACAGCTGGTCAGGGCTCAAGCTGCGGCGGTGCTACAGAATAGAGAGGAAAGGTAAAAACATGACAAAAGAAGAAGTCTGTCAGTTATTTATGGCCGGAATCGACTGTTCCCAGGTAGTGACCGGCGCATGTGCAGAAAAAATGGGAATGACCAGAGAACAGGCCAGAAAAATGTCCGCCTGTTTCGGGGGCGGAATGATGTGCGGGGAGACCTGCGGCGCTGTGACCGGCGCATTAATGGTACTTGGAATGGTATTTGGACACAGCGAGGAAAATGACGGCGACCAGAAAGGCGTTATGGCAGGAAAAGTGGCTGAATTTAAGAAGCGTTTTCTGGAAAAATATCCTTCCGACATGTGCCGCGAGATATTAGGACATGATATTTCAAAGCCGGGTGAAATGGAAAAAGTACTGGAAAAAGGGCTTATGTTTGACCTCTGTCCGCAGATCGTCTTAGATGTGCTGTCTATTTTAGAGGAGCTGGTTTAAATGAAACAGGCGCTGATCCTTTTTACAAGGGTCCCGGTACCGGGAAAGACGAAAACCCGGCTGATGCCCTATTTTTCGCCAAAGCAGTGTGCGAAGCTGCATGCCTGTTTTCTGAAAGATATCAGTGAACAGTGCAGAAAAGTAAAAGCAGACTGTTTTGTGTGCTATGCACCCGAAAATGGAGATGTGAAGGAACTTCAGGATATCCTGGGAAAGCAGAAAGAATATTTTCCCCAGACAGGAGTGTCACTGGGGCAGAGGATGTATCACAGCCTGGAATATGTTCTTGGACAGGGATATGATGCCTGTCTTCTTATGGGAACGGATATTCCGGAGATCAGCAGCAGAGATCTTAAAAAAGCTTTTCAGGTATTAAAAGACAAAGATACTGTTTTTGGAAAGACAGCAGACGGCGGTTATTATCTGGTAGGGATGAAGCGGCCTGTTCCGGAGGCATTTGGCTTAAAGCAGTACAGCCACAGCCATGTATTTGAAGATACTTTAAAAGAACTTTCAGATGCAGGAATAACTGTTGGATTTACAACAAAACATCAGGACATGGATATGCCGGAGGACCTTTCGTGTTACCGCCGGCGGATGCGTCAGGACAAACAGCTTCAAAACAGCCATACAGGTCGGTATCTGGCTGCAAATGTAAAAATATCTGTGATCATCCCGGTCTATAATGAGGCAAAGACCATAGAGGCTATGAAAAAGCAGCTGTATCCTTACCGCTCCCGCTGTGAGATCCTTTTTGTAGACGGAGGAAGCACAGATGGAACGCCGGAAATGATCGGGCCGGATTTTAAACTGCTTCGTTCTGAAAAGGGGCGGGCCAATCAGATGAATCTGGGGGCAGAAAAAAGCCATGGAGATGTCCTTTTTTTCCTTCACTGCGACAGTGAACTGCCACCAAGGCCATTAGAAGAGATCCGCCGGGTGATGAAAGACCACAGCGCAGGCTGTTTTGGGATCGCCTTTCATTCCAGAAATTTTTTTATGTTTACCTGTCGTGTCATTTCCAATCACAGGATCAAAGATCGGAAGGTTATGTTTGGGGATCAGGGGATCTTTATTGACAGGGAGCTGTTTTTTCAGGCGGGAAAATTCCCGGTGATCCCGGTCATGGAAGATTACCAGTTTTCATTGACATTAAAAGAAATGGGAGTCCGGCTGGGAATGGCAAAAAGGCGGATCTACACATCGGACCGCCGCTTTCCAAAAGGAACGATACCCAAATTAAAATTAATGTGGAAAATGAACCGGCTAAGAAAAATGTACCGGGATCATGTCCCTATAGAGAAGATCGACCGGTTATACCGGGATGTAAGGTAGGTGAGTCGCAGGTCATGGAACAGACGAAAGGATTAAAAGAATACATTCAAACTAAAGAATATCGGGAAAGCCTGGGACTGCCGCGGCAGGTGACGGAAACCTATGTCATGCTGGCGCAGGGAGAATACAACCGCAATTATACCTTTATTCATCCAACAACTGGAAAAAAGCTGGTGCTGCGGATCAATTTTGGCAGCCAGATGCATTTAAAAGACCAGATTCTTTATGAATACAGGGCATTGAAGCTGTTGGAAAACTCCGGTCGTACGCCAAAAGCTATTTATGCAGACGGAAGCTGCAAATATCTTCCCTATGGTGTTATGGTCATGGAATTTCTGTCTGGACACAGTCTGGATTATAAAACAGAACTATTTTCAGCCGCAGGCTGTCTGGCAGATATACACAGTGTAAAAATGCCGGAAAACCATTCGCTGATCCGGCCGTCGAAACCTTTGAAAGCCATATTAGAAGAGTGTGAGGCCATGGTAAAGACCTATATGGAGTCAGACCTGGGAGACGATCAGAAAAAGCGCAGGATACGTAGGTTACTAGATCAGGGTTGGAAGGCAGTGGAAAGTTTAGAAACAGATATTCCTTATCACTGCTGTATCAACACAGAGTTGAATTCTACCAATTTTCTTGTTAATGGCAGAGATGTTAGTGACGGAAATGCAGGTGAAGACAAAGTCAGTGAAAAAGAAACGTATCTGGTAGACTGGGAAAAGCCATTGTATGGAGATCCGGCCCAGGATCTGGGACATTTCCTGGCACCTACAACTACTTTCTGGAAAACAGATGTGATCCTGGATCAGGGCCAGATGGACGCCTTTTTAGATACATATATAGAAAAAGTAAATGGCCGTTTTGATACTGCAGGCTTAAAGGAACGAACCTACATCTATATTCCGGTCACCTGCCTGCGGGGCATCACCTGGTGCGCTATGGCCTGGGTACAATATCAGCAGCCGAAAAAAGAGATATTCAACCAGTCCACTTTTGAGAAGCTGGCAGCATATCTTTCTGATGAGTTTTTAAGCCGGATCGAGAACATCTGGAAACGGTTTTAAACTATAAATAATACATATTTTTTATTCACAAGGAGGAACTTTATTATGAAGAAACAGTGGAGAGTTTTATTTTTAGCAGCAGCGGCAGCAGCCGTTATGTCAACCGGATGCAGCAATTCCGCTTCTACACAGACTACAGCAGCAACAACTGCAGCTGAGACTACAGCAGCTGAAACCACAGCGGCAGAGGCAAAGGCAGAAGATGAGTCTGAGGCAGCAGAGGTGACTTTTGGCGGAAACCGGACAGAGGAAGATATTGACTGGCAGTATGTAGATGGTAAAGACGCAGTAGCAGCGATAGGAAGCGATGACGTTCAGTTCTTAGATGTACGTGATGATGATACCTATGCAAAAGGACATTTGAAAGGCTCTGTACAGTGCGGATTAAAGGAATTTGAAGACGCAGATGCACAGAAAGCTATGTATGAACTGGCACAGACTATGGATTCTTCTAAGCCTGTATACATTCTCTGCTACAGCGGCAACAAGTGCGCGAAGACAGCGATTGCAGTTATGAAGGACGCCGGTTTTGACACCAATGAACTGTTTATAATCAAAGATGGTGCGAAAGACAAAGATGTAGCAGCAGCTCTGGTTACAGAATAATAAGATCATAATAGTTTCGTATTTAATATTGGCGGAAAGCAGCTTTATCTGAAAAAAGGGTAGGGCTGCTTTTTTATTTCATAGGAAATTGCGTCTTATGAAATAAAAAACGCTCTGCGAGGATGCGAATTTATCCCATAAATATTGAAATAAAAGCAGAAATATATTGACTTATGGCGCTGCATATGATAAATATAGGATATATTCATGGGATGAATTTAGAACAAAGTAAAATGCTGAACACAGGAGGCAGGAAAATGAAGGAGATGTATGACGTTCTGATCATCGGCGGCGGTGTAGTAGGAAGCGCTGTTGCCAGGGAAATGTCACGTTATCGTTTGAAAATTGGGGTTCTGGAGAAAAATCTGGACGTATGTAATGAAACCAGTGGCAGGAATTCCGGCGTAGTCCATGGCGGTTTTGCCTATGATCGAGGAAGCCTGAAAGCGAAACTATGTGTAGAAGGAAATAAGATGATGGAAGATCTGGCAAAAGAGCTGGATTTTCATTTTATCCGTTGCGGTAAAGTGCTGGTTGGAAACACCGATGAAGATATGGAAACATTAAAGCGCACCATAGAGCAGGGAAAAGACAATGGTGCTGCCAATCTGGAGCTGATCGATGAAAAACGTCTTCATGAACTGGTACCTGCTGTCGTAGGAAAATTTGCCATGTTTTCCCATAACAGCGGAATTGTTGACCCGTTTGGTTATACGATTGCCCTTGCAGAAAATGCCCATGCCAATGGTGTGAAGTATCATTTTGGATGTGAAGTAACAGGTATCCGCAGGCAGGAAGATGATACATATGAAATAGATACAGCGAAAGGAACCTTTAAGACCCGCTGGGTAGTAAACAGTGCAGGTCTTGGCTGCGGTAAGATCTCTGATATGCTGGGGATCACCGGCTACCGCATCATTGGTTCCAAGGGAGATTATATTATCCTGGATAAGCGTACAGGCCCTCTTCTTCCAATGCCGGTTTACCCGGTGCCAAGCAATACCTATATGGGAATCCATGTGACCAATACTACAGATGGAAATGTGATCATTGGCCCTAATGCAGATATGGTAACAGACTTTACTTATTATGGTGTATCTCAGAAAAATATGGATTATCTGGCAGAAAGTGCTTCTGATCTGTGGCCATGCATCCGCAAAGCAGACTATATCCGAAATTACTCCGGTATTCTTCCAAAATGGGTAGATGAAAAGGGAGTGATCCAGGATTTTAAGATTGAGATCAAAGATGAGATCGCACCTCATGCATTAAATCTGGTAGGTATCGAGTCACCGGGACTGACAGCGGCAGTGCCAATTGCCAGATATGCCATTGAATTGATGAAAGAGAGAGAAAAATTAGAGGAAAATCCGGATTTCAACCCGGTAAGAAAAGGCATTCGCCATTTCTCACAGTGTACAAAAGAAGAGCAGGCAGAACTGATCAAAGAAAATCCGGATTACGGTGAGGTGATCTGCCGCTGCGAAAAGGTGACAAAGGCAGAAATTCTTCAGGCAATCCACAATCCATTAGGCGTAGATACTATGACAGGTGTAAAATATAGGACCCGTTCTATGATGGGACGCTGTCAGGGCGGTTATTGCCAGATGCGTATTGAGCAGCTGATCGAGCAGGAACTTGGTAAAAAAGAGACAGAAGTGCAGTATGAACGTGAAGGCTCAAATGTCTTATTTGGAAAAGTACGGGAGGTGTAACTGTGAGCATGGAACATAAAACAGAAATGTGGGAAATAGAACAGGCAGATGCAGTGATCGTAGGCGGCGGACCGGCTGGTTTGGCGGCAGCAGTACGTCTTTATGAAAATGGGGTCACAGATATTCTGATCCTGGAGAGAGAAAAGCAATTAGGCGGCATTTTACGTCAGTGTATTCATGACGGTTTTGGACTGGCCCGTTTTAAAACTACACTCAGCGGTCCGGAATATGCCCAGAAATTCATTGATCTGGCAGAAGAAAAAAAGATTCGTTATCTTACGGATGCAACTGTCCTGGAGATTTCAGAGGATAAAGTGATCACAGCCGCTACACCAGACGGTTTGAAACAGTGGAAAGCCAAAGCTGTGATTTTAGCAATGGGATGCAGAGAACGTACAAGAGGGGCGCTTGGAATACCGGGAGAGCGGCCAACTGGAGTATTTACAGCTGGTGTTGCCCAGGCATATATGAACCTTTACAACCGTATGCCGGCAAAAGAAGTAGTGATCTTAGGTTCCGGCGATATCGGAATGATCATGGCACGAAGACTGACGTTAGAAGGTGCTCATGTAAAGGCAGTTTTCGAGATCCAGCCATATCCAAGTGGTCTTCCCAGAAACATTGAACAGTGTTTAAATGATTATAACATCCCCTTATATTTAAGTCATACCGTTACGCAGATCCATGGAGATAAACGTCTTACAGGTGTTACTGTTTCAAAGGTAGATGAACATATGAAACCAATCCCTGGAACGGAAGAGGAATACAGCTGTGATACATTGATTCTCTCTGTGGGCCTGCTCCCGGAAAATGAACTTTCACTGGATGCAGGGGTTACACTGGATGCAAGGACAAAAGGCGCCACAGTGGATGAATATTTCCAGACGGACCGTCCGGGAATTTTTGCAGCAGGAAATGTGCTCCATGTGCACGATCTGGTGGATTTCGTATCCATGGAAGCAGAAAAACTGGCAGACTCCGCAGCACGATACATTAAAGAGGGAAAACTGCCTGCATGTGAAATCCAGGTAAAGACGGACAAAAACATCAATCATACAGTTCCCCAGAGAATCTCCGGAACAGAAGACTGTTGTCTGTCCTTGCGTGTGAACCGTCCTTTTAAGGACTGTGCACTGATTGTAAGCCAGAATGGAAAAGAAATTGCCCGCAAAAAGATGAAAAAAGCCCTTCCGGCCGAGATGATACACATAGACTTAAAAGCAGAAAAACTGGAAAATAAGGGAGATCTGGAGGTGAAGGTAGGATGACAAGAGAATTTACATGCATCATTTGTCCAAACGGCTGCGAAATAAGTGCAGACTATGAAATACAGGCAGATCAGTCTGTTGTGATCCATTCATTAGAGGGTGCCACCTGCAAAAGAGGAGCCGAATATGTGAAACAGGAGCTGACAGATCCAAAGAGAAACATTGCTACCTCTGTACTGGTAGAAGGAGGAGAACTGCCTCTTGCCAGTGTACGTCTGACTGCCCCCATCCCCAAGGCACGAATTTTTGATGCGATGGAGGAAATAAAAAAATGCCGACTGAAAGCGCCGGTGAAGGCGGGAGCAGTTGTGATCAAAGGGATATTAGGTCTGGATGCAGACGTGATCGTGACAAAGAATGTAGCAAAGGCATAAATAACAACAATTATAAACCCAGGAGCAGCTGATCAGGCTGCTCCTTCTTGCATTTTTAAGGGGTCTATTATATGATGATACCAGAGTTCAAAGGTCGAAGTTCCGATGCAAGCTTGCTTGCAGGAGGAGTTTTGAAGGTGCTATATGCCAGCGGCGCATCTTCAGCACTGACCGAATCGGAGCATATATGCGAGAGTGCGAAGCACGCAGCAATCCGATATCATAGTTGAAATTGATGCGAAGGAGAAATACAATGTCAGATAAACGAGTTGATTATATTACCTGGGATGAATATTTTATGGGAGTTGCCAGCCTTTCCGGAAGACGTTCCAAAGACCCAAGCACCCAAGTGGGGGCATGTATTGTAAGCCAGGACAACAAGATCCTTTCCATGGGCTACAATGGCTTTCCAAAGGGCTGTTCCGATGATGAATTTCCATGGGGTAAGGAACATGAACGGGACGATCCATACAATGCAAAATACTTCTACTCAACCCACAGTGAGTTAAATGCCATTTTAAATTACAGAGGGGGAAGTCTGGAGGGAAGTAAGCTGTATGTAACTCTTTTCCCGTGCAATGAATGCGCCAAAGCCATTATCCAGGCGGGTATTAAAACCATTATCTACGGCGGGGACAAATACGCCCATACACCGGCTGTAAAAGCCTCCAAGCGCATGTTAAATGCAGCAGGAGTCCGTTATTATCAGTATCAGCCTACTGGCCGCAAGATCGAGATCGAGGTGTAAAATGAAGGTTCTTTTAGCCGCGATCAATGCAAAATATATCCACTCCAATCTGGGCATCTACAGCCTGAAGAGCTATGGGGAAAAGATGTTAAAAGAATGGGAACTGACAGAGCAGGTGGAGATCTCTCTGGCAGAATACACCATTAACCATCAGATGGAGCAGATTCTTCAGGATATTTATAAGCGAAATCCGAATGTCATCGGGTTTTCATGCTATATCTGGAATATCTCCTATGTGAAAATGATATTGACTGACATAAAAAAAGTGCTTCCAGATGTGAAAATATGGGTAGGCGGCCCGGAAGTATCCTATCACGCAGAAGAGTTTTTGAAAGAAGAACCGGCAGTGGATCTTGTTATGATGGGGGAAGGAGAGATCACCTTCGCCCATTTTCTAAAGGCACTCCTTGAAGGGGAAGATTTAAAACAGGTTCCCGGTCTTATGCTGCGAAATGATAACGGTACTTTCACAGATACCGGTTTTCGTCAGGTAATGGACATGAGCCAGATCCCATTTCCCTATGCTTTTATGGATATGAAAGAGTTGGAACACCGCATTATATACTATGAAAGCAGCAGAGGATGTCCATTCTCCTGTGCCTACTGTCTGTCTTCCATTGATAAACGCTTACGTTTCCGCAGTCTGGATCTGGTACTGCCGGAGCTGGAATGGTTTCTTCAGGCGAACGTGCCACAGGTGAAATTCGTAGACAGGACCTTTAACTGCAAAAAGTCCCATGCAATGGCCATCTGGCAGTATATCCGTGATCATGATAATGGAATTACCAATTTTCATTTTGAGATTGCAGCGGACCTGTTAGATAAAGACGAACTGGATCTGCTTTCCACTATGCGTCCGGGGCTGGTGCAGTTAGAAATCGGTGTTCAGTCTACCAATGAAAAAACGCTGGAGACCATTCGCCGAAAGACAGATATCGCAGAGATCCGACAGATTACGTCAACCATTAACAGCTGGCACAATATCCACCAGCATTTAGATCTGATCGTTGGACTTCCCTGGGAAGATCTGAAGCGGTTTAAACAGTCTTTTAATGATGTATATGAAATGGAGCCGGAACAGCTGCAGTTAGGCTTTTTAAAGATATTAAAAGGTTCTTATATGGAAGAACTGATCCTGGACTGTGAACTTCTTTACAGCGCTGCGCCGCCATATGAGGTGCTGCACACCAAATGGATTTCCTATGGGGATGTTCTGGAATTAAAGGATATTGAAGAAATGACAGAAGTCCATTACAACAGCCGTCAGTTTACCTGTACCTTAAAAGAACTGGAAAAGGAATTTGCTACTCCTTATGAAATGTTTTCCTTTATGGCAGGTTATTACAATAAAAACCATCTTTTTGGCATCAGCCACAGCCGTATTGCCAGATACGAGATCCTCTGGAAGATGATACAGGAGAAAGTAGAAGAAGAAAAACTGGAATTATACCGTGACCTGTTAATGACTGACCTGTATCTTCGTGAAAATGTAAAGAGCCGTCCGACCTTTGCCAGAGATTTAAGTGGCTCCAAAGACTTTGTCCGTGAATTTTTCCAGAAAGAAGAGAAAACGCCGGAGCTTCTGCTGGATTATGAAGGCTGCGATTCCAGACAGATGGCAAAAATGGCTCATTTAGAGCCATTAAGAGATGGAACCTATCTGCTGTTTGATTACAAAAAGCGGGATCCATTAAGCTATAATGCCCGGACAGTCTGGGTTTAAAGGAATCTGGATCTCTGTGATAAACTGGGACTGGTCATGGGTGAGACCGTAGTCGATCAGTGTCATTTCCAGTGCAAAGCTTTCAGGCGCAAGTCCTTCGTCATTAAAATAGGACAGAAGCTTTTCATAAAATCCCGGTGCCTTTTCATGGCTTCCATGAAAACGGACAATGGCCCAGGTACTTTCCGGGATGTGAATGACCTGTCCTTTGATAGGATCATCCTCTTCCAGAATGATAAAAACAAAATCATAAGGTTTAAAACGATGTGCCTTTAAAGATTCATAAAACAGCCCTACTCCTACTTTTCCCAGGAAAATAGAAGCAGGGCTGTTTCCCTGTTCCATTTCCCGGATGGAATACTCCAGATCCAGATAATTTTCCGGATTCAGCTGTTTTTTCATGCAGGACAGTTTAAGAGGTGCCTTTTTCTTTAAAAAGATTTCTCCCGGATGAGCGGAAAGAGCTCCCTGGATCTGGTTTAAACGGTTTTTTATCTGATGTTCGATCACAGCCAGTTCCTGCTGCTTTTTATGCACCTGTACCAGCTGCTTCGACAAAAGCTCCTGGATCCGCCCGGTATCCCTGTTGTGAAGAAAATCACCGATCTCTTCCAGTGGCATGTCCAATGCCCGCAGGTAGCGGATTGTATTTAAACATTCAAACTGACGGATGCTGTAATACCGGTATCCAGTGTCCGGGTCCGTATACTCCGGTGTCACCAGTCCCGTTTTGTCATAGTGGCGCAGAAGGCTGATACTTAAATGAAACAGACGGGATACTTCTCCAATCTGGTATAAATCTTTCTTTGACTGCATGTTTTATCCTCTTTTATTTTCTCAAACATTTACCTTTTCCACATTTTCCTTTATTATAGACACAGGAAATGGAATTGTAAAATGTAAAACAGGAAATAAAACAGAAGCGGAATAAAAGTGAAAGAAAAGTAGAATTAAAGGATAAAACAGACATGATTAAAATGACAGAAAAATTAAAAGAACGGATCTTACATATATTATCGGCCTTAGACAAAGAATACGGTACCGACTTCATCTGCTATTTAAATTACGAAACCCCATGGCAGCTTCTTATTGCGGTGATCTTAAGCGCCCAGTGTACAGATGCCAGAGTGAACATTGTGACAGCAGATCTTTTTAAGAAATATCCAACTTTAGAAGATTTTGCGGCGGCAGATTTAAACGAACTGGAACAGGACATCCATTCCATTGGATTTTATCATATGAAAGCCAAAAATATTATCCAGTGTGCCAAAAGGCTGGTGGAAGAATATGGAGGCGTTGTGCCGGAAAAACTGGAGGATCTTCTTACACTGGCAGGTGTAGGCCGGAAGACGGCAAATGTGATCCGGGGAAATATCTACCATGTGCCAAGTATTGTTGTAGATACCCATGTAAAGCGCATTTCCAGGAAGCTGGGCCTTACAAAAGAAACGGAGCCGGAAAAGATAGAGGCGGATCTGATGAAGGTACTGCCAGAAGAGCACTGGATCCTTTGGAATATTCATATCATTACACTGGGACGGACGACCTGTACAGCCAGAAAACCAGACTGTGGTAACTGTTTTTTAAAACAATGGTGTCCTGCCTGTGAAGTGCCTGTAATTTTCAAAGAAACAGAAAAAATGGATTAAACGGGAAAAATACAAAAATAAGCAAATTTCCAAATTTAGAGAGGAACCTATTAAAATGATTGATTCATACATTGCCCTGGATTTAGAAACTACGGGTCTGGAGCCGAAAAAAGAGAAAATAACGGAGATTGCAGCTCTGAAAGTAGAGCATGGACAGATCACAGGCCGTTTCGTCACACTGGTAAATCCCAGGCGGCCATTGACAGAACGGGTAGTGGAATTAACAGGTATTACCGATGACATGTTAAAAGACGCTCCTGTGATCGAGGACATTATAGGGGAAGCGCTGCAATTCATCGGAGATTTTCCACTTTTAGGCCATAACATCCGTTTTGACTACAGTTTTTTAAAACAGGCTGCAGTGAATCAGAAAATGGAATTTGAATGTGAGGCAGTGGATACACTGAAATTATGCAGGAAACTGATGCCGGAGCAGGAAAAGAAAAATCTGGGAAATGCCTGTACCTATTATCAGATCGAACAGCCTCTGGCACATCGGGCAGAGGCTGATGCATTATCAGCTCATTTTCTGTATCAGAAGCTGTTTAAGCTTCATGGAGAAAATATCCCGGAACTCTTTGTGACAACACCGTTAAACTGCCGGATGAAGCGGCAGCAGCCAGCAACGAAAAGGCAAAAAGAATACTTGCAGGATTTATTAAAATGTCATAGAATAGACGTAACTGTGCAGTTAGATGATATAAGCCGGAGCGACGCTTCCAGACTCATCGACAAGATTATCCTCCAGTACGGACGGGTGAAGCCACAGAATAAATGAGGTGATAAAATGTTAAATATGAGAGATCCTAAAGTAAAGAAGATTATTTCTACTGTTATCGTTGTAATCCTGGTACTTGCCATGATCGTACCAATGGCACTGAGCGCACTGATGTACTAATTAAGTGCTGTTTAAATGCTGTACTGATTAAAACGGTAAAAGATTAGGAGAATTTATGGGAAACAGGACATTAAAAGCAGGCCTTTTTGCAGCACTGGCTGCAGGGGCTTTATGGGTGCTTCCCATGAGTGCATGGGCGGCACCGGTATTCCCGGAAGGTATCAGCGCAGACGGTGAAAGTCTGGCTGGAAAAACATGGGAAGATGCCCTGCATACAGCAGAAGAAAAAGTGAAAGATCAGGCGGGTGTATCCGTTGTCTTAACCATTGAGGATAAAAAGGCAGAGACTACAGCCGGAGAGTTGGGTTTTCACTGGAGCAATCAGGATGAAGCCGAAAAAAAATTAAAAAGCTATGTAGGCGGAAGCCTGATCCGTCAGTATATGAACAAAAAGGATCTGGAAGAGGCACCAGTGGATGTTGCGATCCAGACAGCAGCAGATCCGGATAAGATAAGAGATTTTGTAGATGCCCATTGTGACGGAGTACTGACACAGCCTCAGGATGCCTCTATCCGCAGAGAGAACGGCGCATTTGTGATCACAGAGTCTGTTTTAGGAAAAGTCGTGGATGCAGATGCCACGGCTTCCGCTTTAAATACAGCTTTTAAGGGATTAAAAGACTCCGCAGGTGAGGTTTCTGTCCAGGCGGTGATCAAAGAAGAGCAGCCGGCTATTATTTCCAATAATCTTAGGACGATAGAAGATGTTTTAGGAACCTGTACCACTGACTTTTCTAACAGCGGCGCGGCCCGCTGCACCAACCTTGCAGTTGGCGCAGGAAAGATCAACGGCCGTGTGCTTATGCCGGGAGAAGTGCTCTCAGGTTACGAATGCCTTCAGCCATTTACCCTTGAAAATGGCTATAAGACGGCTGCAGCTTATGAAAATGGTCAGGTAGTGGACAGTATTGGCGGCGGTGTCTGCCAGATTGCTACTACATTGTATAATGCGGCACTGCAGGCAGAAATGGAGATCATTCAGAGACAGAATCATTCTATGATCGTAACCTATGTAAAACCTTCTATGGATGCAGCCATTGCAGGCACTTATAAAGATATTAAAATTAAGAATAATTACAACACACCTGTGTATATCGAAGGATATACATCTGGAAAGAAGCTGACCTTTACCCTTTATGGAAAAGAGACCAGGCCTTCTGACCGGCAGGTGGAATATGTTTCAGAGACAGTGGAAACCACCAATCCGGGCGAGCCACAGATGATTACAGACAACAGTCTTGCGCCAGGTGCAAAGGTGAAAGTACAGTCTGCCCATACCGGCTATAAGTCCAGACTCTGGAAGGTAGTGACTGTAGACGGCGTGGAACAGGAGCGTACCCTTTTAAATGAGGATACCTACAATGCTTCTAAGGCCATTTACCGTGTAGGACCGGCTCAGGCGGCACCTGTACCTGCACCGGAGCCGGCAGCACCTGCCACAACACCTGAAACAGGAGAAAATAATACACCTGAAGCTGCCCGGACAGAACCGGCACAGACAGAGGCGGAACATAAAGCAGTTACAGGAGAAAATGGCGGACCGGGAGTTGTTCCTACTACTGCATCTCAGCCCGCGGGGGACAATGCTGGTGCGGAAAGCCCGGCCAGTCCCGCACAGGAGGAAAATCCATGAGAACAGCAGGACAGGGTCCGGGCGGATTTGAAAAAAGAGATGGCTTTATAAAGCCGGGTCAGGATCTGGTAGCAGCCGGATATGCCGGTATGGCCGGAGCCAGACAGATCTTCCGGAGAAAAAGAGAAAAACTGGAAGGACATTTTGCTCCTTCTTTCCTCAGATGTCTGGAAGAAAAAGACAGCTACAGCGTAAAAGCGTGGCTTGAAAATGAATTAAAGCAGAAAAATTGTCCGGTTACAGCCTGGGAATACGCGAAAGAAGGCGGTATTCTCACGGCAGTCTGGAATTTATCCGGTATTTATAACGTAGGCGTAGACATTGATCTGCGCATGATCCCTATGAAACAGGCGGTAGTTGAAGTATGTGAGATTTTTGAGGTCAACCCATACCGTCTTTTCAGTGAAAATTGCGTGATCATAGCCTGTGACCGAGGTGGTCAGATGGTGAGAAATCTTAACACACAAGGGATCCCTGCAGCAGTGATTGGAAGTGCAGAAAAGGGAATTGCCCGTGTGATACGCCACGGAGAGGAGACAGCCGGATATCTGGAACGTCCACGAGCAGATGAGCTGACCCGTATTGGATAGCAGCCGAAAAACCGGCTTGTCAAACCGGGCACGTATGTCATGTATGTCACTTTACAACGGCAATACTATAACCATATAAGAAGAGATTTTAATATTGGAGGAAGTTATCATGAGAGAAAAAATTCTGGCGGTGATCGAAAAAAACAGCAGGATTGATATAAAAGACCTGGCGGTATTACTTGGTGAAAGTGAGATCGCGGTAGCCAATGAGATTGCCGAGATGGAAAAAGAGCACATTATCTGCGGATATCACACTCTCATTAATTGGGATAACACCAGCGAAGAAAAGGTAGTAGCCCTGATCGAAGTAAAAGTAACTCCTCAGAGAGGCATGGGCTTTGATAAGATCGCAGAGCGCATCTACCAGTATAATGAAGTAAATGCTGTATATCTGATGAGCGGATCTTTTGATTTTACCGTATTTATCGAAGGAAAGACCATGCGCCAGGTAGCACAGTTTGTATCTGACAAATTAGCTCCTATGGAGTCTGTATTAAGTACAGCAACCCACTTTGTATTAAAAAAATATAAGGATCACGGCACAGTTATCAGTGAGCCGGTCCAGGATGAAAGGATGCTGATCACACCATGAGAAACCCCTTATCTGACAAAATCGTAAGTATCCCGCCATCCGGGATCCGTAAATTTTTTGACATTGTAAATGAAATGGAAGGTGCTATTTCCTTAGGTGTAGGCGAACCGGATTTTGACACCCCCTGGCATATAAGGGAAGAAGGAATCTACTCCCTTGAAAAAGGCCGTACCTTCTATACTTCCAATGCAGGATTGAAACAGTTGAAGGATGAGATCTGCAATTACTTAAAACGCCGTTTTGATGTGACTTATGACCCGGATACAGAAGTTATGGTAACAGTAGGCGGCAGCGAAGCCATTGACGTAGCCATGCGCGCCATGTTAAATCCGGGAGATGAAGTACTGATCCCGCAGCCAAGCTATGTATCCTATCTGCCGTGTGTTACTCTGGCAGACGGTGTTCCCGTGATCATTGAACTGGAGGAAAAAGACCAGTTTAAGCTGACTCCTGAGAAACTGTTGGAAAAGATCACTGACAAGACTAAGATCCTGATTCTTCCATTTCCTAATAACCCAACCGGCGCTATTATGGAAAAACATGAGCTGGAAGAAATCGCAAAGATTGTCATTGAAAAAGACCTGTTTGTAGTAACAGACGAGATCTACTCTGAGCTGACATACCAGAGAGAACACGCCACCATAGCAGCATTCCCGGGTATGAAAGAGCGTACTGTCCTGATCAATGGTTTTTCAAAGTCCTATGCAATGACCGGCTGGCGCCTTGGCTATGCAGCAGCGCCAAGCCAGATCTTAAAGCAGATGTTAAAGATACACCAGTATGCTATTATGTGTGCACCTACCACCAGCCAGTATGCAGCGGTTTCTGCACTGAAAAATGGTGACAAAGATGTAGAAATGATGAGGGAGTCCTATGACCAGCGACGCAGATTTTTATTAAATGCATTTCGTGAAATGGGAATCGACTGCTTTGAGCCGTTAGGCGCGTTTTATACATTTCCAAATATCAGTCGCTTTGGCATGACTTCTGAGGAATTTGCTACAAAGCTTCTTATGGAAGAAAAGGTAGCTGTAGTTCCGGGAACGGCTTTTGGTGCCTGTGGAGAAGGCTTTGTACGTATTTCCTATGCGTACTCCTTAAAGAGTCTGAAAGAGGCATTAAGCCGTATTGAGCGCTTTGTAAAGCGTCATGATGGAAAGGCAGAATAAAATTATGATGAATGTTGTACTGTTAGAGCCGGAAATGCCCTCTAATACAGGAAATATCGGCCGTACCTGCGTGGCCACCAATACCAGACTCCACCTGATCGAGCCTCTGGGTTTTAAGTTAAATGAAAAAGCCCTAAAAAGAGCCGGTCTGGATTACTGGGATAAATTAGATGTACATGTATACAGCGACTACCGGGATTTTCTGGAGAAGAACCCGGATGCCCTGGGAAAGATGTATTTTGCTACCACAAAGGCACATAAGGTTTACTCAGAAGTAGACTACGAATCGGACTGCTATCTTATGTTTGGAAAAGAAAGCGCCGGCATTCCGGAAGAGATCTTAGTGGAAAATGAAGATTACTGCATCCGCATCCCTATGTGGGGCGAGATCCGTTCCTTAAACCTGTCAAATTCCGTGGCAGTAGTGCTTTATGAAGCCCTGCGTCACAACGATTTTGAAAAAATGGCATTAGAAGGCCAGCTTCACCATATGAAATGGAAAGATGGCTGGGAACAGAAGTAAGTGAGTCTGTGAGCAGTATTCAAATGCACCAGCATCATATCACTGATACACATGGAAAAACTGACAACACTGTAAACGTAAAGTCCTCTTGCATCAGCAGGGGGACTTTTGTGCTTGAAAACACTTATGAATAAAAACTTCAGCATAATCACTGTCAAACATTTAAAAAGTTGTGCCAAGCATTAAAAAAATTGTTGACAAACGTTTTGTGATTTGCTATTATAATGTTCGCGCTTGAGAGAGCGGCAAATGTTTCGAAAGAAACAAAAAATAAATTAAAAAAAGTTGTTGACAAATGAAAAACAACCGGTTATAATAAATAACCGTTGTAGCAAACAAGTCTGACAACGAAGTGAGAACCTTGATAATTGAAGATTAAACAGTATGTAAAACCCTGAAAAT
>CAVFER010000035.1:0-28773 GCA_963621525.1 bacterium
TGTCTGTAGTACTTACTGTTATTTCTTTAGGAATGCGTGTACTTTTAGCTTATGTACTGTCTGTGAAGGTAGGAGAAGTAGGCATTTGGGCAGCGATCCCCATTGGCTGGGTACTGGCAGATATTACTGGACTGGTTTGTATGTTAAGATCCAGGCTATAAGGGGGTTGACGGAGTGAGGGCATGATAAATTGAAACAGCAACGTGAAAAGATCCAGGGAGTGTCCATGCTCCCTTTTGGACTGATCGCCGGTTTTGCCGGTGAAAAAGAAATTCGCATTATAGAGCTTGCGGAAAACGGTTTTACTTTCCGCACAGCAGAAAAAATAGCAGACCCGGAATTATTTCGAGTCTGCTTTTATCATTATCCGAAACTGGAGTATGAGCAGGTAGAACTGCATTCTTATACGCTGGAATGTAGTGGGAAATATGAATTTTATAATGAGTATACTCTATATATGGATAATATGGATGATAATGAGAACACGGAATTTATAGAATACCGTAAACAGGTACAGTGTCTTTTAGGATGGTATGACAGGTATATCCAGATGAAGCTGCTGGGAGACAGTGAAGAGCTGGCAAGCTCTATGACAGCGTACCCGGAAAATGGGGATGTGGTCACAGCCAGGAGTTTTGAAGAGCAGAAGAAGGTCTGGTTTTTAGGAAAAGAGAATCGCGGAGGTGAAAAAGAGGCAGAAGTAGAAGAGAAAACAGTACAGGAAGAAAAAACGAAATTGGGAGCCGGATTGAAATCTGGACAGGAAAGCCAGGTGTTTGAATATGCTCTTGAACTGGATAATCCCTGGCTTTACGAAGAATATCTGGCTCAGGATCTTGCGACCTTTATGGAAAATTACTGGAAGCGAAATCATCTGTCCGGGTACTGGTTTTCTGACTGCCGCCCACAGCGGCTCTACATCGGAAATTCCTTCTGTCACCTGCTTTTTCCAAAGGAAGACCAGCTGTTTTGGCTTCTTGAAAAAGCTAAAAAAGACGGTCTGCAGGTAACTTTGCCATTCTCTTATATCCGTGAATTTATGTTAGAAAATACAGGGCAGCTGATAGAAAAGCTGGAAAAATGGTGCGAAGAAAATAAGGTTACTTTGGAAATACAGGTCAATGACTGGGCCATGGCAGAAATGTTAAAGTCTAAGTCAGCGCTGATACCGGTCCTTGGAGCTTTATTAAACAAACGGAAAAAAGATCCAAGACTGCACTATAAAACAAAGACTATGGAACAGATGGAGACAGATGCAGATAGATTTCTGTCCGAAAATAATTTAAACGCTGACTTTTACAGGGAATATCTGGAAAAAGAATACGGCATTGCAAGATATGAGTGGGAAAGCTGTGGCTATGATATGGCATTTCCTGTTGGAAAAAACAGCCTGCATCTTCCATTTTACCAGACCAATACATCCCAGTATTGCACACTACATGCCAAATGTACCACAGGAGAGCGGGGAAAGCAGAAGCTGGTGAAACAGTGTCCTGGATTTTGCAAAGACTATGCATTTCTGTATCCAGATCATCTGAAAATGGTGGGAAGATATAATTCATTGTTTGCATTGGATGACCGGATTTCAGAAGTAAAAGAAATGCTTAAAAAATGGAAAGCAGCGGGAGCAGACCGTCTGGTAGTGAACCTACTGGATCCAGGTGAGAAAAAGATAGAAAATAAAACTACATGATCAGGAAAGAGGTGAAAAGCACAGATGAAGATCGTAGCCGGACTAGGTTCCATTGATGAATATATCCCTTATGTAAAAGCCGGAGCAGACGAATTTTTCTGCGGCTATGTTCCTTATTCCTGGACGGAAAAATATGGGACACTTCTGCCGCTTAACCGTCGGGAAGTTCTTTGCTCCAATGTACAGTTAGGCGCGTTCAGTGAACTGGAAATACTGGCAGCTATGATCAAGAAGTATAAGAAGCCGGTGCATCTGACTTTTAATTCTCTGTACTATATTCCGGAACAATACCCGGAAATTGCTAATATCATTATACGGTGTATGTCTATTGGCTTTCAAAGTTTTATCATTGCTGATCCGGCACTGATTTTGTACTTGCGACAGCAGGAAATCAATTGTGAGATCCACTTAAGCGGTGAAACAGCAGAGGTCAACAGCGAAATGGTAAGCACCTTTGAAAAACGGAACCTGAAGCGTCTGATCTTTCACAGAAAAAACAGCATAGAAGATATGAGATCCATTATCAGCAAAGCAGGGCAGATCACGGAATTTGAAGCCTTTGCACTAAACGAAATGTGCCAGTTTACCGGTGCGTTCTGCAATTCTCTTCACTGCGATGAAATGTGCCATCTTTGTCTGGTTCCCTATGAACTGGGGCAGATTAGAGATAGTGTATCAACAGAAGGCGGATCGAAAGCAGGCACATTGTCAGTGAAATTTCAGGAAAATGAAATAGAGAACATTGAATCAGTAGAAAGTGTGGATGAATCAGCCGATGACGGCTACCTTTGTGGACAGACCGGCTGCGGTCTCTGCGCTTTATACCAGTTAGAAAAAGCCGGTGTTACGCATTTAAAACTGGTAGGAAGAGGAAACTACACAGATTATATGGAGTGTGACATCAAGAATCTTCGAAAGGCATTAGAAATATTAAAAGATGTCCTGAATATGGAAAAAACTGGAAATATTTCAGCCGGACCAGAGGCAGAGCACAGATATATTTCACAGATAAAAAAGGAAATATTTGGTCCGGTTGGAAAGTGTAGTAGGATGTGCTATTATTTGTAGTGATTTGTATTGTATTTGCAGTGAGAGTGGAATATAATAAGACAAAAGCTTTCCGTAGGTAAAAAAGCCGATGATCGGCAAAAGCACGTTTAAGATCATGGTGATAGCAGAAAGGGGCACTGGAACAAAGTTAGATAAGATAATACCAAGACCGGAGATACTGCTTACAGAAGAGACCGGAAAAAGCATTTTAAATAGATTCCCCTTTCGGGAGACAGAAGAGAAGTGTTCAACTGTCACCGAAAGAGGAATTTTTAATTTGGAAGAGGTATGCGGATCACTTAAAACTTATGAGGGGTATAACTTTTATGAAATTGCGGAGCATGCAGAAATGAGGTATGATAAAATTTAACTTAAAAAGAGAGGGGAGAAGAAAAGGGTGCAGTTAACAGATGAGAAAGTTATATTGAGATGTGATTATAATACATTTAAACCTGTAAAGGATATCAGAGAAGTTATTTCCGGCAGAGAAAAAACAATGACCTGGAAGAGCTTAAAAGCTCATAACCACAGTAATACAATGGAAGATCTCCAGCTGGTTTTTGACGCTTTAGTATCTCCGGATAATAACTATGTAAGTATCCTTCAGACTGCCAGAGCCAGCGGCTTAAAGAAATTTCCTGTTCCCTATGTATTGTCCAACTGCCACAACAGCCTTTGTGCGGTTGGCGGCACCATTAATGAGGATGATCATGTATTTGGACTGGGAAATGCTGTAAAGTACGGCGGCATCTTTGTGCCCCCATATAAGGCAGTGATCCATCAGTATATGCGTGAAATGATGGCAGGCTGCGGAAAAATGATCCTTGGCTCTGACAGCCATACCCGTTATGGTGTACTGGGAACCATGGGCATCGGTGAAGGCGGTGGTGAGATCGCAAAGCAGCTTTTAAAGAAGACTTACGATATCCCATATCCGAAAGTCATTGCAGTGAAACTGACCGGTACACCAAAGCCGGGAGTAGGCCCTCAGGATGTGGCACTGGCACTGATCGCAGCTACTTTTAAAAATGGATTTAACAAAAATAAAGTCCTGGAATTTGTAGGAGACGGCATTGATAACCTGTCTGTAGAATACAGAATGGGCATTGATGTAATGACAACAGAAAGTGCAGCTCTTTCCAGCATCTGGTGCACCGATAAAAAAGTTCATGAATACTTAAAACTTCACGGAAGAGAAGATGAATACAAAGAAATGATGCCGGAAGCAGGGGCATGTTATGACAGCCTGATCGAGATCGACTTAAGCCGGGTGGAATGTATGATCGCCCTTCCTTATCATCCAAGCAACGCAGTTCCTATCTCTTATTTTAAAGAGCATATGGAAGAACTGTTAAAAGAAGTGGAAGAAGAAGGCCGGAAGATCAAAGGAGAGAATGGAAAGCCATTTTCTGTTATGTCCCATATCCATGACGGCGGTTTTTATGTGGATCAGGCGCTGGTCAGCGGCTGCAGCGGCGGTATGTTTGAAAATATTTCAGCCATGGCAGATATTTTAGACGGATATTCCATTTCAGGCGATCAGTGCAGTTTGGGTGTAAATCCGTCCAGTATGCCTATTATGGCGGAAATGATGGATCAGAGCATTGCAAAACAGCTGATGTTAAGTGGCGTTACCATCCGTCCGGCTATCTGTGGCCCCTGCTTTGGCGTAACAGATGTACCGGCTGATAACCAGGTAAGCATCCGCCACACCACAAGAAATTATCCGAACAGAGAAGGCTCCAAGCCTGGAAAAGGCCAGATGGCAGCAGCCTTTCTTATGGATGCCCGTTCCATTGCAGCAACGGTGCGAAATGGCGGAAGACTGACTGCGGCTACGGAACTGGAGGTAGAATACACAGACAGGAAAGCCGGTTTTGACTGCTCCATTTATGAAAAACAGGTCTACAACAATTACGGCAAAGAAAAGCGGTCAACAGAATTAAAAATGGGACCGAATATTGCAGACTGGCCGGAAATGTTTCCTCTTAAGAAACACCTGCTTTTAAAGACCGTTGGCGTGTATGAAGGTTCTCTTACAACCGATGAGCTGGTACCTTCAGGAGATACTTCTTCCTATCGCTCCAATCCGGAAAAGCTGGCAGAATTTACTCTCTGCAGCAGAGATCCGGAGTATGTAAAACGGGCTATGGCAGTGCGGGAAGCGGCAAGACAGCAGGAAGTCGGACAGAAACTTTCTGACCAGGAAATGGCCCATCTGCTGGATCAGATCGTTGTAAAATACGGTGCAGATCCAAAAGAGATCTCCATAGGAAGCCTTCTTGCAGGAGAAAAAGTAGGAGATGGTTCTTCCAGAGAACAGGCGGCCAGCAGCCAGAAAGTATTAGGCGGCGCAGCAAACCTGGCAGAGGAATATTCTACCAAACGTTACCGCTCCAATCTGATCAACTGGGGCATACTTCCTCTGCTCACAAAAGAGCCGCTGGTAGTAAAAAACGGGGATGTTGTTCTGATCCAGGATATTGAAACTGTCCTGAAAGATGGCAGAGAAGAACTGACCGCTTATCTGTTAGATGAAAAAACAGGTGAGATAAAAAAGGAGATTCCCTGTTCCTTAGGACGTCTTACAGCAGAAGAACGTAAGATCCTTCTTGCAGGTTCACTGATAAATCATTATAAATAAGCAATATTTAATTCGGTTTTTGTCATAAAGATGGGAAGAAAGAAATAGGAGAAGAAAATGGAGATACGTCAGTTTACTTACGTGAATATGGTAGCAGAATGCGGCAGTATGACAAAGGCGGCGGCAAAGCTTTTTATTACCCAGCCGGCTCTCAGCAATTATATCAGCAAACTGGAAGAGGAACTGGGAACAAAGCTGTTTGACCGTTCTGTTACACCAATGAAACTGACCTTTGCAGGTGAAAAATATTTAGAGCATGCAAGAACTGTGATGATGCAGATTGACAACATGGAGCGTGAGATCCGGGATATTACAAACCACCAGACCGGCCGGCTGCGTCTGGGCTTTCCAAATGAACGTATTATCTATATGCTTCCGGCGCTGCTTCCTGTATTTCATGAAAAGTATCCGGGTATCAGAATTGAAACCAATAATGCCCCTGGCATACACCTGCTGGATTTTTTGGCAGCCGGTGATGTGGATTTTGTATTTTTGCCTGGCTGGGAGAAGAGAAAAGGGATCATCAGTCATCCGATTTCCCAGGAAGAATTGATCCTGGTAGCCCAAAAAGGTTATATTCCTGATGAATGTCTTTTAAATCCCGAAAAACGCATTTTTAATTGGGATCATATTTCTGATTTTCCATTGCTTACTTTAAAAAAAGGGCATGCCCTGCGCAGCAGTCTGGATCTACTCTGTGAAAGAACAGGAAAAACACCCAATATTTATATGGAGACTCACAGCAACATGCTTTCATGCCGCCTGGCGGCTCAGGGATTAGGTGTGGCGCTTGTACCGGAGATAAGCATGGAGATATTAAAGAAAGACCTGGATGCAGAGTGGTATCATCTGTTAGAATGTCCGGTTACCTGGGATGTAAATATTTATTATCGGGAAGATGCCTATTTAGGTGCGATGGAACGGGATCTGATCCAGATGTCGGAAGATGTATTTGGAAAACGCAAGCTCTGGAAAGGTGTCTGAAACCATTAAAAGGAAAAATCATGCAACGCATGAACAGTGACAAAAAAATACTGATACAGATTCTCAATAAGAAAAAGTGATAGACCTCATTCTATAAAAGAAATTTTACCGGAACCCCTTATTTTTCTATAATGAAGATACAAGTTAAGAGAGAAATAAGAGCAAAGAAAGGGGTTCAAAATGAAAGAGGAAAAAGGTTTTTTATCCAACTTCAAGAAGATCGGTGGAATGGATCTTTGGATGTACGTAGTCTGTGCTGTCCTCATCGGAGCCACGTTAGCCACAGGATCCATGAGTAACGACCTGATGGCTTACATCGCCATCTGTCTGGCAGTTTCCTTACTGCTTCACCGCATTGGAAAAGTACTTCCAATCTGGAATACCTACATTGGCGGTGGCTTGTTAATGGTATTCTTTGGAGCAGCCGTCATTAAGCAATTCGGTCTGATGCCGGAAAGTTACATAACCATGATCAATGAAGTAACAAACGATTCAACGAACACTTTGACCGTATTTATCGTGTTCCTGATCATGGGTTCTATTTTATCTTTGGACAGAGGTGTTTTACTTAGAAGTTTCGGCGGTTATATTCCGGCTATCCTTGGAGGCCTTGTGGGAGCAACGGTTGCGGGGGTCGGCATTGGCCTGGTCTTTGGCGTCAGTCCTGTCGATGCATTTATCCGTTATGTCCTTCCTATCATGGGCGGCGGAAATGGGGCAGGTGCAGTGCCTTTGTCCCAGGTTTACGAACAGGTAACAGGAAACCCGGCTGCTGAGTATTATTCTTTTGCCATCATTATTCTTACCATTGCAAACCTGATGTGTATCGTAGCCGGTGGCCTCTTAAACCGTCTTGGAAAGGCAAGACCGGAACTGACCGGTGACGGAACCAATATTATGAAGGTGGATCAGAACCTGATCAAAGAAGATGTAAGTTCTGATATTACCATGGACGATATTTTAGGAACTTTATTGTTAGGCGGTGCCTGCTATGGCGTGGGACGTCTTTTCAGCAAGGTCATCTTTCCAACTGTCCTTGGTGCTCAGATCCACTCTTTTGCATATACCATCCTTTTTGTAGTAATTATTGCAGCTTTAGGTATCGTTCCTAAAAATATCCGTGTAACAGCAAGAAAAGTACAGGAATTTATGACAGCTGTTGTAGCCATGATGACCATGGTAGGACTTGGATTTGACTTTAACCTGGGTGAACTGGTTTCTGCATGCAGCCCAAGTAATATTGCCATCGCTTTCTGTGTTGTTATGGGTGCGATCATTGGAAGTGCTCTGGTAGGAAAACTGGTAGGCTTTTATCCGATCGACTCCGCTGTTACAGCCGGTCTTTGCATGGCAAACAGAGGCGGTGCAGGAGATATCGCAGTTTTGACAGCAGCAAACCGTATGGGACTGATCAGCTACGCACAGCTTTCCAGCCGCGTTGGAGGCGGTATCGTCCTGATCATTGCATCTTTTGCATTCTCTATTCTATTGAAATAATGAGTGCAGGGAAAAACAAGCGACGCCAAAGGCGGCATTTGTTTTTCACAAGTCATTAACGAACGAACCGTCTGCGTAGCAGGCAGTAGAGCACGCAAGTGCTAGATATTTAGGAGGTAAAACACAATGGGAAAATCACTTACAAGAAAGATCATTGAATCCCACTATGTATCCGGAAGCATGAAAGCCGGAGAAGAAGTTTTTATAAAAGTAGACCAGACGCTGACACATGATATTAACGCAGTTATGACCTATCTGGCATTTGAGGCCATTGGTCTGGACCGGATCCGCACAGAATGCAGTGTAAGTTATCTGGATCATAATCTTCTTTATGTAGATCATAAGACTCCGGATGATCACATTTATTTACAGTCTGCAGCAGAGCGTTTCGGTGTTCATGTCTCCAGACCTGGAAATGGTATCTGCCATGCAGTCCAGGTATCACGTTTCGGCGTTCCCGGAAAAGTAAGCATGGGTGGTGACAGCCATACACCACACGGAGGTTCCATTGGTATGCTGTGCATCGGCGTAGGCGGTATGGACGTTGCCACTGCCATGACAGGCGTTCCTATGCGTCTGAAAATGCCGAGAGTGATCAAAGTCAACCTGACCGGCGCTTTAAGACCAGGTGTAAATGCCAAAGAGGTTATCTTAGAGATGCTTCGCCGTGTTACCATTAAGGGCGGTCTTGGAAATGTATATGAATATGCAGGTCCAGGTGCAGCAACGCTGGAAGTACCTCAGAGAGCAACTATTACCAACATGGGCGCAGAACTGGGAGCAACTACCTCTATTTTTCCTGCGGATGAGCAGGTACGCAAGTTTATGCAGTCTCAGGGAAGAGAAGATGAGTACAGAGAACTTCTTCCGGATGAGGATGCAGAATATGACGAAGTGATCGATCTGGACTTAAGCTCCTTACAGCCATTAGTAGCTTGTCCACACCAGCCGGACAATGTAAAACCACTGTCCGAAGTCGAAAAACTTCCTGTTCAGCAGGTATTTATCGGAAGCTGTACCAATGCAAGTTATGCAGATATTGCAAAGGTAGCTCTGGTATTTAAGGGACATAAGGTAAATGATAATGTAAGCTGTACCTGTGCTATTGCTTCCAGACAGACCTACAAGGCACTGATGGAAGACGGCTATATCGGAATGTTAATGGATGCAGGTGTGCGTATCCTAGAGATCGCCTGCGGACCATGTTGTGCCATTGGCCAGACACCGGCTACAGAAGGCATTGCAGTGCGTACTTCTAACCGTAACTTTAAGGGTCGTGCAGGGAATCCAAATGCAAAGATCTACCTGGTAAGTCCGGAAAGCGCGGCAGCTACTGCCATCATGGGTACATTTGCAACAGCAGCAGACATTTTAGGAGGTCAGATTGACGTTCTGGCAGATGTTCATGAAAAAGATGGGTATGAGATCAATGACAACCTGATCATCAAGCCACTTCCAGAAGAGGAAGCAAAGAAGGTAGAGATCGTCCGCGGACCAAACATCAAGTTCCTTCCGGTGCCGGAAGTACCTGTACAGCACTTAAAAGTGCCGGTAAGCTTAAAGGGCGGAGACAATATTTCTACCGATGATATCACACCGGCTAGTGCAGAATTTTCCAGTATGCGTTCCAACATCCCGCTGATGTCCAAATACTGCTACCACAGATATGATCCGGAGTTCTCTGAAAGAGCAAGAGAAATGGGCTCCAGCATTATCATCGGCGGTGAGAACTATGGTCAGGGCTCTTCTAGAGAGCACGCAGCGATCAACCCCATGTATCTGGGAGTAAAATGCGTCATTGCAAAGAGCATTGCCCGTATTCACAAGGGAAATCTGGTAAACCATGGCATTGTTCCAATGCTCTTTGAGAATCCGGCTGATTATGAGAAGATCGATCTGAGAGATGAACTGGAAATTGAGAATTTCCTGGATCAGATTCCAAACAGAGAAGTAGAAGTAAAAGATGTAACAAAGGGCTTTACTTTTAAGGTAAAATTAGACCTTACAGATAACGAACTGGAAGTAGTTCTCTGCGGCGGCCAGTTACGGTATTTGAAGAAAGAACTGGTAAAGCAGGGAGTGATTGATAAAGAGTAATATACGGCTCGTACATCGTTTATATGGGAGAATCAGTAGCTGCGGCTACTGGTTCTCCTTTTTATAATGCTTTAGGCGATACAGTTTCATGGCAATCTCCACTAATGCCCGGTTATCGTGATCAGAAAGATCCAGGTTCAAGACTTTGCAGATCTTGGAATAGCGATATTTGATAGAATTATAATGGATGTACAGTTTTTCGGCGGACTCTTTTAAATTCCAGCCGCACTGCAGGATTTCCTGTAAGGTAGAAAGCAGTTCGCCATGATATTTCTTATCATAATCTTCCAAAGGTTTAATATATTGAAGACAGAGTTCTTCGGACTCCGGACTGTTCATAACCGGTGCAAGGAGGCGGTAAAGTCCTAATCGGCTGTAAAATAAAATGCGGTCAAACCATTGCAGGGAATATCCAAGATTGATAGCTACTCTGGCTTCGGAGTAGCTTTTTGATATATCGCGGATATTTTCATAATATTGACCGATTCCCAGAGTAATAGTAAATGGGCTTACAAGGGACAGCTGGCTTTGCAGACGTTTGAAGGTCTGTTCTAATTGTTCCGCAAGCAGATCCCGGCTGTCCTTCGGTACGGAAAGGATGAAAACGATCAGGTCGCTTTGACGGAAATATTTGGCCTGTGGGAATGTCTGGCGCATCTCATGGATAGAATTACGAAAGATCAGCTCCGTTGCTTCCTCTAACATTCGGTTGGTATTAGAATCCAGACGGTCTATAAAGTACTTTTTAATGTTATTGATATCAACCACGGCTGCCAGACCGCCGTGAGTAAAGTCCCATCCATAGAGCCTTGCGCGGTTGTGGATCTCTATGTCAGCTTTTACATTGTTTAAAAGGAGATCCTCTAAAAAAGATGCCTTATATTTCTCGGCCATCTGCTGGTTTGCGATACGGACCTGTCCGCGCAGGATGAGAACAATGCTGGCATATTCTAAAGCTGTCCGGACACTGCTTTCTTCCGTGGTTTGAAGCTGTCCTTTTTCAAAGAGAAGATAACCAAAGGCTTCATTTTTATTAGCAACCGCGTAATTGTCATACTGGTTTAAAAATTCACCGGAGATTTGTTCCATATCCATGTCCTGCAGCTGGTGCATGAGAGAAGAGTCTTCATCTGAAAAGAAAATACTTTTAAAATGCGTATCCATAAAAGCGCAGGGAATCCGTGTAAAACGGCTTAGCGTTTTTAAAATTTCAGGTACACTGTTATTATTAATGGCAAGTCCGAGAAATTCCTTGTGGATCATATTTGCCTGAGACAAAAGAAAGGACTGCTGGTTGATGATCTGTGCCAGAACCGGGTTAATGATATCTACAAATGGATAAGCTTCCGGAACCGAGATCAGAGGCAGGTGCAGTTCATCTGCCAGCTGTAAAGCACTAGATGGGATCGCGGTAAGATAGCGGTTTTCTTTGATCCCCACACCTGCTGTATTCCGGCTGCTTAGAGTCCGCAGAAATTCCAGCAGATCTTTTTCCTCATGGAGCATATAGGCGGTAGTAATTACTAATTCACCGCCGCTAAGCCAGTTCGTGCCGTCCGGAGTGTCAACAACGGTAACATTCGTCACTTCGCTGGAGATTCCGTCCTTTCCGGCCAAAAGCCGCAGATCGGAGAAATTGGGAAGATTTAAAAAATCGGATATAGTCATGGCAGATCTCCTTATTGTCCTTTGAGTACAAATAGCAAACAGTGTTATTATCTATAATATACAATAAAATAGATAAATAACAACACTAAATGAAAATATTTGTCCTTACGATACAATGAAAACAGAGAAACACGGTGATATAATAGTCCTCAACATACAAGATGACCGGTGAAAAGACTGGGACATACAAGAGGAGGAAGAATTATGGACTATCTGGAAATTGCAAATGCCCCTATTTTCTGGGTACTGTGCGGTATCACTGTCGCGATCTCCTTTGCACAGGCACTTCTGTTTATGAGACAGGCCAAAAAAGCAGCAGTTGAGGTGAAACTGGAGCAGGGATTGGCAAACAAGGCTTTTAAAATCGGTCTGATCTCAGCCATCGGCCCGGCATGCGGCGTATTTATCGTTATGGTTGGTCTTATGGCTTCTATTGGCGGTCCAATGGCATGGCTGCGTCTTTCTATTATCGGTGCTGCTGCAACAGAGCTTTCCGCAGCAACCATGGGCGCACAGGCGGCAGGTGTTGAGTTTGGCGGAAAGGGATACACACTGACGGTTATGGCAGTATCCTGGTTTGCAATGGCATTAAACGGTGCCGGCTGGCTGTTAGTCAGCGGTACAGTTACACCGGCATTAGAGAAATTAAGAGGAAAGTTAAGCGGCGGCGATGCAAAATGGCTGGCTGTTTTATCAGGAGCATGTTCCCTTGGTATCTTTGGTTACTTAAATGCAAATGAGATCAAAAAGGGTCTTGGAAGCACCATTGCCTGTCTGGCAGGTGCATTAAGCATGGTTGCCATTATGAAGCTGATCGTGCCGAAACATCCAAAATTAGCAGAGTATTCCTTAGGTATCGCAATGATCATAGGAATGTTCTTTGCAGTGATCCATGATCTGGTAGTAGCATAGGAGGGGAAGATAGATTATGAAAGATTATATGGCAGAATGGAAAAGAAACAGTATCCGCATTGGTGCACCTACCTGCATTCTGGCTGCGTTCACTGCATTTATCCCGGTATTATATCTGTGCAGCCACTACGGCTGCTGGCCGAAACTTGAAATAATCCTGGCAGCATGGGCAATGACCGCATTATCCTTTGGTGCATTCTATATCGTTGAGCCTATTTCTTATTATGCAGCTTTAGGTATGAGCGGTACATACTTAGGTTTCCTTTCCGGAAATATTGGAAACATGCGTGTTCCCTGTGCGGCTCTGGCACTGGATGTAACAGACAGCAAGAGTGGAACCATTCAGGCAGAAGTGGTATCTACCATGGCTATCTGCGGTTCGATCATCACAAACCTGATCGCAACTACAGGCGCAGTTTTGGTTGGCTCTGCAGTAGTAGCCGTACTTCCGGCATTTTTAAATTCTGCATTAAAGAATTATGCAGCAGCCGCTATTTTCGGAGGCACTTTTGGAAACTTTGCAGTAAAATATCCAAAGGTGGCAGTATTTGGCCTTCTGATTCCAACTGTCCTTAAACTTTTTGTACCGGTACCGGCATGGGTGATCATCGTGTGTGCAGTATTTGGTACTCTTGGAGTGGCTCGTCTGTTTTATGTAAGTGATAAGAAGAAAGATGAAAATGTAAATGATGCTGAAAAAGCAGAAAATATAAGCGTATAAGCAAAACCACAGCGGGAGAGGAGATTGTATAACTATGTGGAATGAATGTAAAGATTTACAGGAATATATCGTAGGATTAAGAAGAGATCTGCACCAGATACCGGAGCTTGGTCTGCATCTGCCAAAGACAGCTGCTTACGTAACTGCCAAACTGGATGAGATCGGTATCCCTTATGTATGCTCAAAGAAGGACAGCGGTATTATTGCTACCATTAAAGGCGGAAAGCCGGGAAAGACCATCTGCCTGCGTGCAGATATGGATGCACTTCCTATTAAAGAAGAGACGGGACTTCCTTTTGCTTCCAAACACGAAGGCTGCATGCATGCCTGTGGTCACGATACCCATACAGCTATGCTGTTAGGCGCAGGAAAGGTTCTGTGGGCTCATAAAGATGAAATTGCAGGTACGGTCCGTCTCATGTTCCAGACCTCGGAAGAACAGTCCAGAGGTGCAGAAGTGATGATTGAAAACGGTGGTGTTGAGGGGGCAGATGCCGTATTTGGTACACACATAGGAACCATTCTTGATAAAGCGATCCCAACAGGAACTGTGATTGTAACGCCGGGCTGCTGCATGGCTGCTTTTGACAAGTTTGTGATCAAGGTAAATGGTAAAGGCTGTCATGGATCTACTCCTGAAAAGGGCATTGATCCGGTGAATATTGCAGCGCATATCGTGATTGCTCTCCAGGCTATCACCACCAGAGAATTAAATGCAACAAAGCCGCTGGTACTGACCATTGGAAAGATCCAGGGCGGAAGCCAGTATAATGTTATCCCGAATGAAGTAGTTATCGAAGGAACCATTCGTACACTGGAAGAAGAGGTACGTCAGTTTGCCGCAAAGCGCATCGGTGAGATCGCCCAGGCAACCGCAGCTGTATTTGGCGGAAATGTAGATTACGAGATGATCTGGGGAGCACCGCCGGTTATCAACGATGACAAGATGGCTGCTCTGGCTGCAAAGGCAGCAAAAACCGTTGTAGGAGAAGATCATGTAATTACCGAAGTAAAAGCTCCAAACATGGGCGGCGAAGATTTCGCTTACTATCTGGAAAAACTGCCGGGTGCTTTCATGTTCTTAAGTTCCTCCAATCCGGCAAAAGGAACCGATGTTTCCCACCACAATCCAAAGTTTGATGTAGATGAAGATGTGCTTTGGGAAGGTTCTGCTGTGTTTGTGGCAATTGTAGAAGAGTTTTTAAACCAATAATAAGTTCATGAAATATTGGCTGTATAAGTTTTACAGGCCATACAGAGGATTTAAGAAGACCTTAAAGAGTCAGTCAGGACTTTCTGGCTGATGCTTTTAAGGTCTTTTTTATGTTACTAGATGTAACAATTTCTACAAAAAATTAGCACTCACCTCTTGACAGTGCTAACAATAAGTGTTATATTACAGATAGAACAAAGGAAGAGGGACAGAAAGGAAGGAAAGCAAGATGAAAAAGTTTCCTGAAAGTTTCCTGAACATCCTTGGTTCCAAAAGATAACAAGTAAAACAAGACATAGAGAGTATAGGAAAAGGAGAGATGACTTATGTTAATGCCTAGTATTTTTGGAGAAGATTTATTTGATAACTTTATGAGAGATTTTGCATTTTTCAACGATAACGCAGAAACCAATGTAGAAAAGAAGCTGTATGGTCACAGAGGCAAGAACTTGATGAAGACAGATATTAAGGAGACGGAAGGTGGTTATGAACTGGAAATGGATCTGCCTGGATTTACAAAGGATGAGATCAAGGTGTCTCTGGAAAATGGCTACATGACGATCAGTGCAGCTAAGAGACTTAATAAAGACGAACAGGATAAGAAGTCTGGCAGCTACATTCGCAGAGAACGTTACGCAGGATCCTGTGAGAGAAGCTTTTATGTAGGTGAAGACATTACAGAAGAAGATATTAAGGGCGAATTCAAGCATGGTATTCTGAAGCTGTTCGTTCCGAAAAAAGAAGCAAAGCCAGTGGTAGAACAGAAGAAGTATGTTTCTATTGAAGGATAATTGGAATAGCAATTTTGACTACTCTTTGGGCAATACTACCGTAAAACAGCTTCCGTGTTCTTTTTCACTTTCTACAGAAATACTCCCACCGTGCGCCAGTACAATAGCTTTTACGATGGTCAGTCCGATACCTGCGCCACCGGTTTTGCGGCTGCGGGAGCGGTCGGTGCGGTAGAAACGCTCAAAAATCAGGAGTAGGTCTTCTTTGGCAATGCCGATTCCCTGGTCTTTGACGGTCAGCTGCACATTCTTATCCGAATTGTGGATATCTATCTGGATCTGGCCGTTTTCGGTGGAATATTTCACGGCATTGGATACCAGGTTGAAGATCACCTGGTGGAGTCGTTTCTGATCTGCAAAGATAATAGCAGACTCACCTGTTACCATGCAGGTGAGTTTCTTTTTTGCCAGTTCCGGTTCAAAAGCAGTTTTTACAGCCTGAGACAGTTCTAAAAGGTCAACCGGCTCTTTATTCAGAACCATATGGGAGGCTTCAATCTGGCGCAGTTTTTCCAGGTCAGAAATGATTGTGCAGATCCGGCCAAGTTCATCATAGCAGCTTTGGAGCCGCTCTTTTGTGGGTTCCCATACTTCCTCGATCATGGCCTCCAGCTGGGAAGATACATTTGCCACTGGGGTACGCAGCTCATGGGCCACATCGGAGGTCAGCTGTCTGCGGACTTCTTCCTGTTTTTCAAGATTTTCAGCCATATGATCAATGGCTCGTCCAAGCTGTGCCAGTTCCAGTGAGGCTGTATTCGTTTCATCTGCTCCATAACGGATCTGGTAATTTCCTTCAGCAATCTTTTCGGCAGTTTCTTTTGCTTTTGTAAGAGGAACAGAAAGCCGCTTTGCGAGCAGCATACCGGCAATCACTGCAAAGATAAGAGAAGAAATACCGGTAAATAACAGGATCCGGTTTAAAGAATCTAAAAACTGGAAGTCGCTTTCACTGAAATAATAAGGGCCATAGTAGCTGATATCTGCGTAACCGGCGATTTTATCGTCCTGACTTAAGGTGTAATGGTGGATTGAAAAACTGCCTTTCAGATCGGGACGTTTCTTCTCCATATTTGTATGGATATCGTCCATGATCTGGTGGCATAAGGTCATGTCATGATTTTCGGCGTCCCAGATGATATTTTTATTTTTATCATACACTTTGATGATATATCCGTCTTTTAAAGCATACATTCCTACACCATGGATATAATCCAGGTTCCAGGTCTGGCTGCTGCTGTTATACTGGGACAGAAGTGTGGTGATCAGCTGTCCGGCAAAGGTTTCTCTCTGTCTGGCTACATATTTTTCAAACTGATGGCTGATCAGTATATTGGCAGTAAGACTGATCACAGAAATAATGATCACGACGATCACTGCAAAACCGGCAGATAACTGTGTACTTATCTTGTATTTTTTATGAGTCATTGTATGTTTCCTCCGAACTTGTATCCAATTCCATGGATCGTACACAGATAATTAGGTTTTTTCGGATCATCTTCTATTTTCTTTCTCAGATTTTTTATGTGAGTGTCGATCACCCGGTCATAGCCGGAAAAATCCCGGTCAAAGGCGGCTGTAATCAGTTCTTCCCTTGTAAATACTTTTTGAGGATATTTGGTAAATGCAGCTAAAATTTTCCACTCAATAGGCGTCAGGGAAATGCTTTCTCCCTTTTTTTGTACTTCTTTCCGGTTATAGTCGATTACCAGGTCAGCATGATTCCATGAAAATTTTTCTGCAAGAGGCTTCAAATCACGATCCGATCTGCGTAGGACAGCCTGAATCCTGGCATGCAGGTTTTTCAGGCTGAAAGGCTTGGTAATGTAATCGTCCGCTCCCAGATCTAAGCCGTTTAGCATATCAGCTTCCATGGTTTTGGCTGTAAGCATGATAATGGGAACCCGTGACTGCCTGCGAATACGGGAGCAGATCTCTTCTCCGGGAATATCCGGAAGCATCAAGTCTAATATTACAAAAGAAATGACTTCTTTTTCCAGAAAAGCAAGTGCCTGTTTTCCTGTTTCTGCCTGGAGTACATCATATCCCTGTTTTTCAAGGTAAGAGGCAACGGCCTCACGCATCATTTTTTCATCATCAACGATCAGTATTGTTTTCTGTTTTATCATATCGATCATCAAGTCCTTTTTAAAGAAAGATCCTCTTTACAAGTTTCACCATACAATTCCGGATATTTTTAGTTTCCGCAGCAGCCCATACCGGAGTTGTTGAAGAAGGGAGCTGTTTTATCATTGGTTTTTGAATCTGCATTTGAATCTGCATTTACATTTAGATCAGTTTGGGAAGTTTCCAATGTGTCTGATACAGTGATAGTACCACGTATCATTCCCATCCAGCAAGTATATTGAACAGTTCCTGATTTAGCAGGAGTAAATTCAATCACATTTTCTCCTTCGGAAAAGGTGTGTTCGATCCCGTAGGCACGCAGCAGCATTTTATAATTGCATCCGTTAAGAGAACCTTTTGGTGCATTAATGATCCATTTGACAGGAACGCCGGTCTGAACTTTGATATCAGGATATCTGCCGGGCTGTATGGTGCTGTAAATGACCTGGATGTTTTCTTTCTGTTCTGGTGCTGAGGATGGGGCGCCTGATTCAGATGAAAATCCGGAGCGGTCAGAAAAATCAGAATCTCCGTAAACATTATTTTGAGATATCTTGTCTCCAAAGATGTCGTTCTCGAAGAATCCGGATAACGCAGTTCCCTGAGAAAACATGGAAAGTCCAAGTACCACTACAAGTACTGCTCCTATATAGGTTATTTTCTGTGCAAAATGTTTTCCAAGAACGGACACAAAGGAACCGAAACCAAGCATAAGGGGAACGGTTCCCAGGCTGAACAAAAACATGGATAAGGCACCGGAAAATGGATTACCAGAAGCCAGAGCTACGATCTGCATGGATTGTAGAGGTCCACAGGGCATCAGTCCGTTTAAAAGTCCTACAAACAGCGGTTGTTTGCAAACAGCCCGTTTTTTCAAGATCTTTGTGGATAAGAAGCGGGGGATCCGTAATGTAAGTGGGCGAAGTCCCGGAAAGATCCCGAGCATATTGATGCCCATGATCACCATAAAAATCCCGGCGATCATTTTTAAGCTTCCCTGAAGAAAATAGGAGATCCCGGTCTGCGTTCCGGCGCCTAAGAGCATTCCTGCAAGGCCTAAAAGAAAGCCGATTACTGTATAAGAAATTACTCGCCCCATATTGTAAAGAAGAGCCGGGAGAAAAATGTCAAATGGCTGGCTGTTTTTAGAGGCATCAGAAGTATCAGAGGTTAAAGGGACACACTGGGAAAGGTTGATGCCGCCGCACATGGCGATACAGTGTATGGATGTGATGAGACCGATCACAAATAACATGCCATAACTCAAATTTGTATCTGCCAACTGTCCCGGTGCCAGCAGATTAAGAATGCCAAAATGCTGTAGAAGGGCATATAAAAACAGGATAACAGTCAGTGAAACAAAAATTTTTTTAATATGATAGGTGGATGTGTTTGTTTCCGGCAAAATGGTATAGCCGGTTTTTTCGATGATCTCCCGGATCTGTTTTAAAGAAATGGTATCTGTATCGTAAGCAACATGAGCAAGGCCTGTATTATAGCTTACAGCAGCGTCCTGGATTCCAGGCGTGATTTTCAGGACGTACCGGATCCGGTGTTCGCAGTTTACACAGCTCATGCCACCGATATGCAGTGTTTTTCTGAGGATCTTCATAAACATTGTATCTCTCTTTACTTTTAATGTTCTCTCGGAATCTTTTTTTGCTTGTTTTTGTGATCATACCAGAGAAATTTGTGATTTTTATGTGGAACGGGCATTTTGTGTAATGGTTCTGTTATAGTCTTCTTTTATAACTGGCAATAGAAAATCGCATGTTGACAAAAATGTTCATCATCTCTATAATACCCATTAACATACCGATGTGATTGGTTAATCAAAAAGACGAGGAGAGAGCATATGAGTGACAAGAAAAACAAAGACAGCAGGAAAGAAGACAGTAAGAGTAAGAAAAATCTGAAGAAAACTCAGGAAATGTCAGTGAGCACAGAGTCAAAAACATTTCCCCACAGCTGTACGGACTGTGGTGTGCTTAACTGTTCCAAGCGGAACGCCTCTTATCCGGAATTTTGTCTTACAGAAAAGCTGACTGAGAAAGAATTAGAAAAAGTAGTTAAACTTTATACAGAAAATGAAGAAAATCATAAAATAGCCATTGCTTCTGCTGAAGTAGAAGGCGGTTTTTATGGAAAATATACCCGCGTAGAGGAAATCATGGAAGTAGCGAAGCGGATCGGTGCAAAAAAGATCGGTATTGCAACCTGTGTAGGTCTGATCGAAGAAAGCCGGATCTTTGCAAGGATACTGAAATTAAATGGTTTTGATGTATATGGAGTGGCATGTAAGGTTGGTTCTGTAGATAAAACAGACATTGGTCTGGATCCCCAATATACATGCAAAACAGGTCCTGTGATGTGTAATCCTATTTTACAGGCGAAGCTTTTAAATAAAGCAGGAACCCAGTTGAATGTGGTAGTTGGGCTTTGTGTAGGCCATGACAGTTTATTTTATAAATATTCCAAGGCTCTGGCAACCACGCTGGTCACAAAGGACCGTGTTCTGGCCCACAATCCGGTAGGTGCATTGTATCAGACAAGAGCTTACTATAAGCGTTTTTTACAGCAGCCCTTATGGGATGATGAAGATGACAAAAAAGAAGAAAAATGATAGAAAGGTTGGAAACGTGAAAACAGATCCGATCATGAAAAATCAGGAGGAAACAATTATGAGAAGAAAATGGAGTTTAGGTATCAGAATATTTGCAGGAGCAGTACTTGCAGCAGTAGTTTTATCCGGCTGCGGAAGTAAAACAGAAGAGAGTGTGGGAGTACCAAATACAGACAGTAAAGAAGTAAGGAAAGTCTATGTGGCAGTAGGTGCTACTTTTGAGCCATATACGTATATAGATGAAAATAACCAGCCTGCAGGTTACGATGTAGCTGTTTTACAGGAGATTGATAATCGTCTTCCACAGTATGAATTCCAGATTGAAAACATGGAACTGGCCAATATTTCCGTTGCTTTGGATGCAAAGAAGGTTTCTATTGGCTCCCAGCAGTTCGAGAAAAACCCGGAAAGGGAAAAGAAATATTTGTTTACCAATGAAGGTTTTGCATCTTACAACAAGCGCCTTGTATACAAAAAAGGAAGAGATGATATCCACTCTATTGATGACCTGGCTGGAAAGAAAGTAAGTGCCGGTCAGGGAAGCAACACAGCAGCAATCCTGGAAACATACAATGCAGAACATGATAACAAGATCGATATTGTATATTCCAATGGCGCCACCAGTGAAAGTGTTTATGATGATGTAATGAATGGAAGACTGGATGCTATTGTTGCCACAAAGAAGACATTTAAGAAATACAATGAAGCATTTGGCGGCGGATATGATATTAATGAGGATAGTTATTTCAGTGAATCGCAGGCATATTTCATGCTGGCGCAGGGAGAAGAGCAGCTTCGGGATGATATGGATACTGCTTTAAAGTCTATGAAGGATGACGGAACTCTTACAAAGCTTTCCATTGAGTATACGGGAAGTGATTATAACTCAGAAGAATAGGAGCAAAGACATGGACTTTTCCAGCATTTTCCGTTTTAGTGATATGCTGGAATATTTCCCGAAAATAGTATCCCGTTTCCCTGTAACACTTCTTATTGTAGTGGTAAGCGTTGCAGGGGGACTGGTACTGGGATTTATTCTGGCGGCGGCACGTATTTTTAAAATACCTGTATTAAAACAACTGGCTGCTCTTTATATCTCTTTCATAAGAGGTACTCCCATCCTGGTGCAGCTATTTGTAGTCTATTATGGACTGCCGATTCTTGTAGCTGTGTTAGGAGTGGATATCAATCACTGGAGCAAATTGTTTTTTGTTCTGACCACATATTTACTGAATGACGCAGCCTTTATGTCGGAGATCATACGTTCCTCTATAGAAAGCGTTCCAAAAGGTCAGTTTGAAGCGGCGGCTTCTGTGGGACTTACCACATTTCAGACCTATAAAAGGATCATTATCCCGCAGGCGTTTAAAATAGCAGCACCTGCATTTGGAACCCGTGTGATCGGATCGTTCCAGGCAACTGCAATGGCATTTACATTAGGTATCATTGATATGATGGGCCAGGTAAAAGCCATAGGAACTCGTACGAATCGTGTTCTTGAAGGCTATATAGATGCAGCCATCATATTTATCATCGTTTCCTATTTGCTGGAGCGTTTGTTTAACTGGCTGGAGCACCGGTTGAATGGTCAGACAAGGAGGAATGAAAATGGCATCGCCCTTTGAATTTTCATACATTTTTACAGTGATCGGGAAAATATGGGAAGCTATGCCGGTTACTTTGCTGCTGACTTTGGTTCCGCTGCTTATGGGATTTATATGGGGAGTTCCCTTTGCCGTGATCCGGCGTTTTAATGTTCCCTTTGCAGCTGTGTTTTTAAAAAATGCATCTAATATTTTAAAGGGAATACCAGCGGTACTTTTAGTACTTATGATCAATTACCTGATTTTAAAACCAATTGATTATCTTGCTTTAACTTATGAATGGGCAAAGCCGCTGCAGACTATGAATAAAATATATATAGGTATTGCTGCTCTAAGTATTTATGCAGTGGTGCAGATTACAGAAACTGTGCTTGGAGCGCTGCTTTCTGTAGGAAAAGGACAGTATGAAGCAGCGTATTCGGTAGGCCTTACCAGAACACAGACCTTGTTTCGGGTGATCTTTCCACAGGCTGTGCCTGCAGCCCTTCCTGTTCTTTGCAACAATGTGATCGGCCTTTTAAAATCCACATCCATTGTATATCTTATTTCAGTAAATGATATCCTGGGAGCTGCTATTAATTCAGCAGCCGTAAACTTTCGTTATCTGGAAGCTTATATTGCAGTGGCCATCGTATATTGGATCATGTGCATTTGTGTGGAAAAACTATTCTATATAATGGAAAGAAGGTATAAATATGCAGCAGGAGGCAGGACATGATCGAGATTAAAGGTTTACATAAAGCATTTGGACAAAACCAGGTTCTAAAAGGTGTTGATATTACGGTAAATAAAGGAGATGTGGTGGTAGTGATCGGTCCTAGCGGTTCCGGAAAGACCACCATGCTGAGGTGCATCAATTTTCTGGAAAGAGCAGATGAAGGAAGGATCACGGTAGGAAATATCACAGTGGATGCAGCAAAAGCAAAGAAGAAAGAAATCCATGAGATCCGTTTAAGGACAGCTATGGTTTTTCAAAATTATAATCTGTTTGCCAATAAGACAGCTCTTGGAAATGTAATGGAAGGACTGACACAGGCAAGAGGCATATCAAAAGAAAAGGCAAAAGAGATTGCTCTTGATGCATTGGAAAAAGTGGGGCTTAAGGATAAAGCAGATTTTTATCCGTCACAGCTTTCCGGAGGACAGCAGCAGAGAGTGGGAATTGCCAGAGCTGTTGTATTAAATCCGGATGTGATCCTTTTTGATGAACCCACCTCAGCTTTGGATCCGGAATTGGTGGGAGAAGTATTAAAAGTTATTAAGGATATTGCAAAAGAAGGAATTACTATGATCATAGTGACACATGAAATGAGTTTTGCTTCCGATGCGGCCAACAGGGTGATCTTTATGGCTGGTGGTGTTGTGGTGGAAGAAGGAAAGCCAGATGAGATCTTTTCCAATCCAAAAGAAGAAAGAACAAAGCAGTTCTTAGAGCGCGTACTGCCTAAATGGTCGTATACGATCTAATGAGCACAGCGAAAAACAAGCGAGGAGTATCCTAATGAAAATTGATTTTAACCAACAGATAAACAGAAAACATACAGACTGCTCTAAATGGGACGGACAGGGCGGAGATTATATTCCGCTGTGGATCGCGGATATGGATCTTCCCGTGGCAGAACCCATTTTAGAAGCGTTAAAGCAGCGGTTAGAGCATCCGTTTTTCGGATATACATTTCCGGGAGAAAGTGTTTATCAGGCAGTTATTTCCTATTATAAAAAACGATATGATTTTGACGTAAAAAAAGAATGGATCATTTTTAACCATGGAGTCAATACCGGAAATAATATTGCAGCCAGAGCTTTAGGCGGTACCATTATGGTGGCAACTCCTATGTATCCTCATATTAACCAGAAATTGTCCAAAGAAGCGGGAAAGCCGGTGCTGCGTGTGCCTTTAAAGCAGGAAAAAGGGCTGTATACCTTTGACTTTGAGGCTATGGAAAAAGCGGTTACGAAAGAGGTAACTACCTTCATATTATGTAATCCGCATAATCCGGTAGGCCGTGTATTTACCAGAAAGGAGCTTGAGGAGTTATTTGCATTTGCTTCCAGACATGATATCGTGGTGGTTGCAGATGAGATACACAGTGACCTGATTTTAGAGGGAGAACATATTCCTGCGATCACTTTAAATGAAGCAGCCAGACAGAGGGTGATCCTTCACCATTCTGCAAGCAAAACCTATAACATACCGGGGCTTCCGGTGGCATTTGCCATTATCCCCAATGCACAGCTAAGACATAAATACGAAGAGGTAGCAGCCACCATGCATGCGCCCTTTGATACCCTTTCTTTTGTTGCTCTGGAGGCAGCTTTTACAAAAGGGGAAGAATGGAGGCAGGAATTGCTAGAATACCTGAGGGAAAATAAAAAGTGGCTGGATGAACGGATCAGCCGAATCCAGGGACTTTCTATCTGCCATAGCGAAGGCACTTATTTAGGGTGGATTGATGCCAGAAATACCGGGTTAAGTGACCCTGCCGGCTTTTTTATGAAAGAAGCAGGTGTGAAAATGAATGACGGAGATTCCTTCTCAGCCCCGGGCTTTGTACGTGTGAACTTTGCCTGCCCCAGAGCGTATCTGGAGGAAGCATTTGACCGGGTGGAGAAGGCGTTACAGAATATTTAGGAAAGCAGTTCAATAATACAGCGGGCAGTTTCCTGTGGAGTGCGGTCATTTTTTACTGTAAATGCCGCGTAAGCTTCATAGGAGACGGCCCGTTTGTTGTATCGGTCAAGAAGCTCTTCTTTTGTGTTGTTTTTGATGAGAGGCCGATCGGGATTACGCATCAGGCTTTTGTAGCAGTCTTCAAAGGAGCGGCTTAAATGGATAATAGTTCCTGCTTTGGAGAGCAGGTCACCGTTATGGGAGTAGGTAAGCAGGCCGCCGCCGGTGGAAACGACGCAGGGGGGATAAGTTGATACCTGTTTGGTGATCTCGTGTTCGATATTGCGGAAGGCCTCATTACCCCCAGCAGCGAAGAGCTGCTGGGGAGTCTGTCCTGTCTGTGAGGTGATCAGTTCGTCTGTATCGTAAAATGGTACGCCAAGCTGGCGAGCCAGTTCTTTTCCTATGGTGGTTTTTCCGCTGCTGGTGTAGCCGCAGATGAAAAGTGGTTTTGTTAGTTGTGTTGGCATTTTTTATTCTCCTATGGTATAGAAAATTACTTTGAGGTTGTGTACAGCAAAAATGATATCATGTTTCAGGAAGGAATACAATAATAAGTAAAAACTTTAAAGTTTTAACTTGACAAAGTTTATTGTTGAAAGTTGTCACCTGCTGTGATATAATCACCCTTGTCACGGCGAAAAATGACGAAAGTATATTCTGTTACAGTGACAAAAAAGTGATTTTTTACAAAAAGAGGAGCGTAGCATTATGAAATTGAAAAAATGGGTCGCATTGGCTACGGCTGCTGCAATGTGTCTGTCTACAACCGCATGCAGTGTTTCCGTATCCAGCAATGAAACTACAAAGGCAGCTGAGTCATCAGCAGAAACTACGGCAGCAGAGGCTGCGTCTGGTGAAGAGTCCGTCGGAGCTGCTGAGTCTGAGGCAGAGGGGGATTTAGTAGCAACTGCCGATTATCCTACCAAGCCTATCAATATGATCATTCCTTATGGAGCAGGAGGAACTACTGACGTATGGGGCAGAAAGTTAGCAGCTCTGTTAGAGAAGTATTTAGGACAGTCTATTACCGTTAACAACCAGGGCGGTGCTTCTGGTTCTATTGGTTCTCAGTTTGTAAAGGAACAGCCTTCAGATGGTTACACACTGTTGGTTTGTGCAGAGACTATGGGAACCTACAGAACGATGAATGTATGTGATCTGGATTATTCTGATTTTACAGTTATTTCTCCATTAGTGGGTGATCCTAAGGTACTGGTTGTAGGTAAGGATTCTAAGTATAATACGCTGGAAGAGTTACTGGATGACATTAAAGCAAATCCCGGGAAAATTACCATGTCCCATTCTGGTCCTGGCGGAAGCGGACACAATCAGGGACTTGTTATGAAGGAACTGGGGTATGATGTGGCTATGACCAGCTTTGATTCCGGTAATGATGCTCTGTTAGGTGTGATCGGCGGACAGGTTGATTTTACCAACCCGAATATCTCTACGTTAGGCGGATATATTGAAAGCGGCGATGTGAAGCCTTTAGCTGTTTTCTCCGACAAGAGAATGGAAGCTTATCCTGACATTCCGGCGTTTACAGAGAGTGTACCGGAAGCTGAGAAGTATTTAAGTATTCCTTATACCCTGTTAAGCTTTGTTGTTAATAGTGATACTCCACAGGAAGTTGTTGATGTATTAAAGGCAGCATCACGGAAAGTATTTGCTGATCCTGAGTGGACTGATTTTGTTAAGCAGAATGCGGCTGACCCTGTATTTGAGCAGTATGCAGATGATGCTTCTATTCAGAAATTCTACGACAACTGGAAGTCTGTTATCTGCTGGCTGCAGTATGACAATGGCGTAGCTGAGAAGAGCCCTGAGGAGTTTGGTATTGCGAGGGCTGCGGAGTAACAATTGCAGTTCAGCTTGGTGCTCTTACCATGGCTGAGCAGAATATTGAGAATTAATTGAGGATTGATCAATGAAAAACAAAGTTTCTTCACTGATTGCAGAGGGTATCTTATTTTGCGGGAGCGGCATTTTGTTGCTCTCGTATTCTCTTGTATCCTTTGCAAAAGCATTTAATAAATCTTGGAGTCAGTCACCGTATTTGTTTCCGGCGTTAGTTGGTGTTTCGCTTATCGGACTTTCTGTGTGGATCATGGGGCAGGGAGTTTTGGCTATAAAGCGAGCTGGAAATGAGACTAATTTGAAAACGCAGGCGGATGATAAAGGAAAAATAGCAAGGGTTTTGGGCGTGTTGGTGCTTTGCGGACTTTATTATCTGGCGCTGGATGCGCTTTCTATTCCACGGGTCACGATTGGGATTTTGAGTTTTAGTATTACAATTTCTGTATTTGAGGTTGCTACGGTTGTTTTTCTGATTGCCATGATGTGGTTTATGAAGGTAAGGAAAGCGGCTGTGCTTGTACTGGTTCCTATTGGAACATCGTTGTTTTTAAGTATTGCGTTTAGGACGTGTCTTCGTGTAATGCTGCCATAGTGTTTAATCAGAAAGGATGAAAAAGTAAACAGATGTTGGAAATGTTATCGATCGTGGATCTGCGCTTTCTTCTTATGGTCCTTTTGGGATCTGTGGCAGGTCTTTTTGTAGGTGCGATACCGGGACTGTCAGTGTCCATGGCTACGGCACTGCTTGTTTCTATTACTTATACCTGGGATCACTCTGATGCTTTGGCTATGATCATGGGTGTTTATGTGGTTGGTGTGTTTTCCGGGGCTGTTTCTGCCATTTTGATCAATATTCCCGGTGCTCCGTCTTCTGTTGTTACTACGTTAGATGGTTATCCAATGTCTAAGAAGGGACAATCGTATAAGGCGCTTTTTACGGCGACCATTTATTCTTTTATTGGAAGTATTTTTGGATTTGTTGCATTGGGACTGTTGGCGGAGCCGGTTGCGGCTATTGCCATTAAGTTTACGAAAATGGATTATTTCCTGTTGGCTTTGTTTGGACTGGTGACGGTTGGTTCTGTCAGTACGAAAAATTATGCAAAGGGTCTGATCAGTGTTATGTTGGGATTGGTCGTTAGCATGATCGGTCTGGATCCGTTAATGGGTACGAAAAGACTGACTTTTGGAATCCAGAATCTGGCTGGTGGTATCAGTACGGTACCGGCTCTGGTTGGATTTTTTGGATTTGCTGAGGTTTTGAGTGTTATTTATAGTCTTGGTCAGGAACAGAATGTGCTGGCTATGGAGAAGACGAAGGTTAGTCTGAAGGAAGTTCTTAAGCACTGGAAGTTGTCCATGTATACTTCTACCATTGGTATGCTGGTTGGTGCTCTTCCTGGTGCCGGTGGTCCGGTGGCTTCGTTTATTGCTTATAATGAGGCGAAGCGTATCACAAAGGATCCGGAGGTGCCATTTGGTGAAGGTGCTGTGGAAGGTATTATGGCCAGTGAGTCTTCTAATAATGCATGTATTGGTGGTGCACTTATTCCGATGCTGACTTTGGCTGTGCCGGGTGATGCGGTTACGGCGATCATTTTGTCTGTGTTTTATGTGCATGGACTGCAGCCGGGACCTATGTTTATCAGAAAGAATCCTGAGGCGTTCCATGCGATTTTGATCGCGGGAATTATTGCCTGCTTTGCGCTGCTGGTGTTGGGACTTTTGGTGGCGCCAAGGATCAGTAAGGTGATCACGATTCCGAAGAATGTGATGATACCGGTTGTGACCAGTTTGTGTGTGATCGGCTCTTTTGCATGTAATAACCGGTTGTTTGATGTGGCGTTGATGTTCTTGTTTGGATTGATCGGATTTTTGATGAGAAGGTTTGATTATCCGGTTGCGCCGTTGATACTGGCTATGGTTTTGGGACAGATGATGGATTCTAACTTTAGACAGGCGGTCTCCCTTGCTTCTTCTGCAGATCATCCTTTGATGTTTACCTTTGGGCATTGGCAGACAGTGCTGCTGGTGCTGTGTATTGTCTGGGTTTTACTGGGGAATATTCCTTGGACGAAGCCTTTGGTAGAGAAGGTTAGAGGGGTGTTTCGTAAGAAGTAGAGGATGAGCGCCTAGGTAATCGCTGGAAAAGAGGATGAGGTACATAAGGCGCATCCTGACGAAAAAAGACCTGTTTTGCTCCGTCGCTTTTTGTCAGGTCTGTGATACAAACTCACATGCTGCGCATGTTCAGACAGTGTATCACAGACCTGACGCTATACTCACAAAACAGGTCTTTTTTCTGAAATGGATGCTTCTCATATACCTCGTCCTCTTTTCTGCTAAAGATATTGGAATAGATAAGAAAAATGCGATGGGATTCCTGTTATAAAATATAAATTGACGTTTTTCTATAGATATGTTAAATTTGTGGATAATTGTGGCAGAATTATAGTTTTTATGATAGGAGACGGCTTGTGAATGTAAAAAGAGGATTGGATGAGATCGTTTATGATTTGTTTGTGGACCGTCTTTATGACGGAATGTATCGCGCAGGAGATAAAATTGATCCGGCAGAACTGACGAAGGATTTTCAGATCAGTCGTACGCCGGTCATC
>CAVFER010000036.1:0-27962 GCA_963621525.1 bacterium
TTACTACCACACGGACCTGAACCGTGCGCGTCTGCCAATTCCGCCACTTCTGCATTCGCTTATTTAATTAAGCACGGTACTTTTAAGTACCAGTGCGGGAGATGGGACTTGAACCCACACGATCATGCAACCACAAGATCCTTAGTCTTGCCTGTCTGCCAATTCCAGCACTCCCGCAGCACGTGTTATAATATAGCACATGTTTTTCAGTTTTGCAATATTTTTTTTAAATTTTTTTCAAGTTTTTTTCGACCTTTTTATTGCCAAAGCAACCAGGGGGAAAAAGCCCCCAATTGCTTTGGTATAATAAAACCTGAAACTATCTGGATTCTACATATTTGTGCAGAGTTTTACGAACTGCACCAGTACCGGCAAATAATTCTGCCGCCATTCCCTCGATTCGATCTCCCAGGCCTACGCTGTACAAATCTATTCCAAATACATCTTCTCTGCTGTATAAATTTTTCAGGCAGGAAAAATCCTGATCTCCCTCTTTTATTTCCAGTTCAGCCACAATAGCCTGCAGTTCTTTTAATAACGGATCCGGAGATGGCTCAAATGCATTTCCATTATCATCGATTCCCTTCAGATATCTGGAATATCCGGCCAATACTAAAGGCAATAAAACTAAGTTATCCATATCCAGACCATTCTTCTGATAGCCTTTTATAGTTTCCCCAAAGCGAATGGATAATTTCTGGGATGTATCCGTTGCGATACGCTGTGGAGCATCCGGCATAAAAGGATTTGGCAGGCGGCGGTTTAAAACAGCGTCAATAAAATCTGCCGGTTTTAACACTCCCGGATCTGTTACTACAGGCATTGCCTCAATGTATCCAAGCTTGGTAATCAGTCCCCGTATATCCTCATCCTTCATTTCCTCTGATATAAGATCGTATCCCAACATGCAGCCATAAATGGACATTGCTGTATGAAGAGGATTAAGGCAGGTACATACCTTCATCCGTTCAACCTTATCTACCGTCTCACGGTCAGTATACAGCACACCTCCGGCATCAAGCGGCGGACGTCCATTGGTGTATTGATCCTCTATTACCAGATACTCTGTTTCTTCCGCATTTATAAATGGTGCTGTATATGTTTTCTTTTCCGTAATAATGGTATCACAGTCCTCAAATCCATCCTCTTCCAGCATCTTTTGTACTTTCATATCCGGACGTGGGGTTATCTTATCAATCATACTCCATGGGTAAGATATCTTCTTCTCATCCTGTACATAATCTAAAAAGCCGGAAGGAACCAGTCCCATTTCAACCCACTTTTCAGCATAAGCAATCACTGCCTGTTTTACCTTATCCCCATTGTGACTGCAGTTATCCATACTCTGAACTGTAAGAGGATAAGCTCCTGCCTGAAAACGCTTAAACAGCAATGCTGTTACCTTTCCCATGATCAGCTCTGTATCAAATCCTTTTTCAATATCTTTTTCAGATACAGAATAACCTTTTTCTGTAATGGTAAAACTGATCATCTCCAGCGTTGGATTAGAAAAGATCTCTTCTAAACGTTTCCAATCCTGATCAAATTTTTTATCTGCCTTTAAACTTTCTGTTACAGACGCAATTACCTGTTTGCTGATACTTCCATCAGACTGCAATACTACAAGCAGACTTAAATTGTCATAAGGACGGTACGCCTTATCAATGATCTCGTAATCAAAACCTTCTGCTACGATCACACCTTTGTCATATTTTCCTGAATCCAGCACTTTTTGCAGAACAGCAGCCGGAAAAGCACGAAAGATATTACCTGCTCCAAAATGAACCCATACCGGTGCTTCATATGTTTTCTTCTTTACCTTCTCTACATCAAAAGTCGGTAATTTATAACCTTTGTCCTTCCATTCCTGAGAAATCCCTTTTTTCAGATCAGAAAGTTTCATCTTTTGCGCTTCCTCCTTTTACTGTTTATCAAAAGTAAGAACGATCTTACGAATAGATGGATCGTGAGTATCATTAAAATCAAAAGCTTTCTGTGCATCCTGAAAATAGAAACGGTGACTGATGCTTCCACTCAGATCCACCTGCCCCTTATCGATCAGATCAATCACTGTCTGGAACCTACGGTTCTGTAAACGGCTTCCTCTTACATCCAGTTCTTTTGATGTAATAACAAACTGATTGATATCATCAGGATCCACACTAAATCCCATGGTTATCACTCTTCCTGCATTTCCCGCACAGCGACACGCAGTTAAAAAGCTTCCCTTAAAGCAGGCTGCATCGATCACTACCGTAGGACCGTAGCCATCCGTGATCTCATGAACACGCTCTATCAGATCCTCTGTACGGCTGTTTACTGCATGAGTGGCTCCGTGTTCCAGGGCTTCCTTTAATTTTCCATCCTCAATATCCGCTACAATAATGCTTCTCGGATGATACAGACGGGCAATACGCAGGATACTGTTTCCAAGCGCTCCGGCTCCAATGATCAGCACATTATCCTGAAATTCGATCTGGGCACGGCTGCATGCCTGCACCGCAATAGTGGTTGGTTCTATCATAACAGCATCCTCATAAGATAAGCTGTCCGGCAGGCGATAGCAATCACTTTCCGGAACCGCCATATATTCTCTGTAGCCTCCATCGATATGGACACCTCGTACCTGTAAATTGGCACAAACGTTAGATCTTCCCTTGCGGCAGGCATAGCACTGTCCGCAGGCAGTTACCTGATCAATAATAACTCTGTCGCCCACTTTAAATTTTGCCACGTTATGACCAACTTCCACTACATCTCCTACCATTTCATGACCGATCACCCGTGGATAGGTTGCTGCTGCATTTTTACCATGATAAATACCAACATCTGATCCGCAGATTCCCGCTGCTTTAATCTTTACAAGAACATTATTCTTTTCATCTAATACAGGTTTTTCCATATCAATGATCTGCAGATCATTTGGTTTTACGATTTTTACCGCTTTCATTTCCTTTCACCTCTACTGATCGATCTTTACTTTACATATGATCTTACGAATATTTTCTATTTTCTCTGTTGTGTTACACAATGGACAATGAGGTTCCATTGGCCATACTGCGTAAAATTCGCCTTCACCGATAACAATACTGTAATCATCCTGACAGTCCCAGAATCCATTGTCACTTTCCGGATCATAATCTATTTTTTCTGAAAGTGAAGCAACACCACATTTTTCTGAACCCTTGATCATATAATGAATGTCCATAAAATTTTTATGGATTTCCATTTTTGCATCCTTCCGGTCATGTGTTTCTCTTGTAAGAACATGTACGATCACTTCTCCCGGGATAACCTGGTACTGCCCATCTTGCAGTTTTGGATCAGACGCATGCTTTTTTATAAACTCCAGCGCTGCTGCTATATTTTTATTGCCACTTATATAACGACTGCTGTTATCAATATGATCTATGATCATTTCCAGTCCTCCTGTTTCAATATCCCCCAAAGATTTGCTGTCTTTTTACATTGCTTCGGGGGACATCATTTCCTACAGTGCCTTGATCTCTGCCCAAACAGAATCATCTACAAAAATGCCGTTTGCGTCGTGATCCTTATTGAATTGTACATAATCTTCTCCTGGAGCCATGATACCATTGCTGTGTTCTGCCAATTCTGCGCTCTTTAAATATTCAATCGCACGGCGAATGGTTTCATTCATCTTCTCTCCATCTGTGATCTTTTTCGGATCAATAACGATCATTACCTGAGAGCAGCCTCCGCAGGATCCCTTAGTAGAAGCATCTAAGTCAACAGCTCCCACGCCATCAGAAAGAATGGAACCAAGGATATCTAACATAAAGGAGAAACTAGAACCTTTCCAGTAACCGATCGGCATGATACGCATAGATTCTTCAATCGCACCCGGGTCATCTGTAATATTTCCATCTTTGTCAAAACCACCCGGGAAAGGAAGTTTCTTACCAGCCAGACGGGTTACCTGAAGTTTTCCGTATGCATACTGGCTGATGGCCATATCAAGCTGCATGGCAGGACCACCATCCGGACCCGGGCAAGCCATTACAAATGGATTATTACCTAAACGGCACTCTTTTGCTCCCCACGGCGGCATGCATGCTTCTGTATTGGTCCACATAATGCCTACATATCCTTTTCTTGCTACATACAGTCCATACGTGCCGCCTCTCATCCAGTGGGTAGTATTTTTCAGTCCTACCATACCAATACCGTACTGATCAGCCATTTCCATAGCTCTGTCTGCTGAATAGAGGGCATTTAAGATACCAGGTCCCATATTTCCATTGATTACTTTTACAGCGCCACAGTCCTTTTCGATCACAGGATCTGCATTTACATCTACCCATCCCTTCTGGATATAATCTACAAAGCGGGCAACTCGGTTGGTACCATGAGAATAAATACCATCGTAGGTAGATTCTGTATGTATCCTTGCACAGATATCTGCTTTTTCTTCTGTTAAACCATACTTCATAAATACACGTTTGATTTCACTCTGGATTTCTTCAAATGATAATCTCATAATAAACTCTCCTTTTTATTGTTTTATTTGTTTTATACAGCTGCTCCATAAACCAGATTTGGCAGGAACAGGACAAGCTGAGGGAATAATGCTAAAAGTACTAACAGTATGATGATCGCTGCTACAAACGGAATGGATTCCTTCGTATACACCTCAATTGGGCATCCTAAAATAGAGCAGGTGGTATACATAGTTACACCGATTGGCGGTGTCATGCCTCCCATTGTGATCAGAATCATATACATTACACCAAAATGAACTGGATCAAATCCATAAGATGTAATGATTGGTAAAAAGATCGGAGTTAACAGTAATACATTCGCTGTTGCTTCCATAAACATGCCTACGAAGAATACAAAAAGCATTACAATAAGCAGAATCACATATTTATTATCAGATACTGCTGTGATCATATGCGCCAGTGTCTGTGGCAGCTGTCCTGTTACAATAGCATAGCCAAAAGCATTAGAGCAGATAATGATGAACATGATAACGGCCAGATCTACTGCAGTAGTAGAAAGGCATTCCATTAATTTGCTGATAGTAAGCTCGCGGTAAACAAAAAGTCCGATCACCAAAGCATATACCACTGCAAAAGCACCCGCTTCTGATGGGGTAAAGATACCAAAACGAATACCAACAATGAGAATTACCGGGAAAAGTAATGCCCAGATATTCTCAACCAGTCCTTTTAATACTTCACCGGCAGTTGGGAATTTTTCATGTTCCGGCTTGTAATCTCTTTTCTTTGAGATAATGGCTACAGCTGCCATTAAAACAGCTGTCATTAAAATACCTGGTATCAGGCCTGCTAAAAACAAACGTCCAATAGAAACTTCACCTGTAACACCATAAAGGATCAGTCCTAAAGAAGGCGGAATAGTAGATGTGATCAGACCACCCATTGCCAGAATCGCTGCCGTAAATCCTTTTGAATAACCTCTTTTTTCCATATCCGGCCCCAAAATGCGGCTCTCCATTGCTGCATCTGCTGTCGCTGAACCGGAGATACCACCCATCAGACAGGACAACAATACGGATACCTGTGCCAGACCGCCTCTCATATGGCCTGTTACCAGGTTACAGAATTTGATCAGTCTGGAAGTAATACCTGTTTCATTCATCAAGTTTCCAGCCAGTACAAAGAAGGGGACAGCAAGAAGAGAGAAGGATTGTGTACTGCTGACCATTTTCTGAACAACAATCTGTACCGGCACCTGTTCTGTCACAAAGAATGACAATGCAGAAAGACCTACTGTAAAAGCAACCGGCAAGCCGATAGCTAAAAGAACGATAAATGTAATTCCAAGGATGATCATGCTGCAACCTCCTTCTTTACTAAACTGCTGTAATCATGTCGGACGATATTCTGCACATACTTAACAATATGTTTTACAGAGGAGATGCACATAAGTCCGCATCCAACCGGACAGCTTGCCGTAGCATAAGAATAGCTGATGTAAAGTGTCTGATATTTTCTTGCTGCATTTACGATACAGAGATTGATACCATAACGGACCGCAAACAGTAAGAAAAACAGGATCAGTATATAGTTAAACAGATAGATCCCATTCAGCACCGGCAGCGGAAACTTTGTCACAAGCATATCTACGCCCATATGCTTATCTTTTCTCATTGCCAAGTCTGCTCCAATAAAGCTGACCCAAGCAAATACCAGCTGTGCAAGATCTGTTGAAACTGACATATCCACTCCAAAAAACCGGAGTACTGCTGCTGCAAATACAGTGAAAATCAGGATCAGCAGTCCTGCGCAGACCAGCAAAGTTTCCACTTTATTCAGTCCTGATTCTAAAGACTTTAACATAGGTAACCTCCTAAACAATTATTATGTTCTCCCGGAATCTTTCTGTGCCTGATTTTGTGAGAAGATTTTTTGTCAGTTGTGCCCAAATTTCTGAGGCGTTGGCGTTGCGTCCGCCTCTGAAATTCGGGTGCGACTGGCGGAAAATCGGCCACAAAGGCAGGTGTAGGAAAGACTCCGATAGGACATTTATTCTGGATCAGTCTTACCTTCCCAGTTCTGCATCAATAGCAGCCTTAACTTCTGTGTAGTTCAGTTCGTCATATACTTTATCGCAGGCAGTCTTAAATGCTTCCTTGTCGCACTCTACCACTTCAATACCGCCATCTGTAAGCACCTTTAAGTAGTCATCATTTTTGTTAATGACATTTTCAGATGCAACCTTGCCTGCTTCATAGCTGGCATCTTTTAAGATGGTCTGGTATTCTTCCGGAAGTTTGCTGTACCAACTCTGTGAGATCGCAAGACCTGTAAGCAGCTGCTGATGTCCTGTAAATGCCAGATACTTTGTGACTTCCTGCATAGAGGAACCAACTGCTGCTGACAGATGTACTTCAACACCTTCAATTACCTGCTGCTGTAATGCCTGATAAGCTTCAGACCATGCAAGCACTGACGTATTAGCTCCCATTGCCTCCAATGTGCTGGTAACTACCTGGGAACCTGAGGAACGGATACGCTGTCCCTTTAAATCTTCTGGACTTTTAACCGGATTCTTTGTAAAAAGCTCACGCTCTCCCTGATAATAGTTAAAAGAAAGAATCTGGAAGCCACAATTTTCAACCTCTTCTTTCATCTTTTTATAAGTATCTGTTTCAAACAGCTTTAATGCTTCATCATAACTTTCAGCAATATAAGGGGCCTGAAGCACGCCGATATCATATACATAGTTGCTTAAACGTCCCGGATCTGTAATAACGCCCACACCAGCACCAACCAGCGCCTGCTCCAGAACATCTTCATCATTTCCTAACTGACTTCCGGAATATACTTCTACCTGAACATCTCCATCGGTTTTCTCTTCTACATTTTTCTCAAAAATATCTTTTAAAGCCACAAATAACGGATCCGTCTCGCTTAAAGCGGTATTCACCTTTAATGTATAAGATCCATTCCCTCCAGAAGCTGTTGTTTCTGTCTCCGTACTCCCTGCAGCTGTTGTCGAAGCTGAACCTGAGCCTCCGCAGGCAGTTAATGATGCAACCAGTGCACAGGAAAGTAATGCAGCCAATGTTTTTTTCATTTTCGTGTTCCTCCTCTTGAATATGGATGATACTCTTTACTGATATGCTAGCATTTTGTTGTAATGACATTATAGCATGCTAACATGTTAGTGTCAATATTGTTAATATACACAATTTCATCCTGCATTATTTGTGCATTTTGTTCTAATCCTTTTTTAGAGTACAAAAAAGGTCTTCGGAATCACGGTTATATTCCATTGATTCCAAAAACCTTCTTTCAAGTTTCTGCCAACTTCTTTTATAAAGAACCGATTCGTCTTTCCCTGCTTTTATTCCCGTTTTCAAAATAATCCGGATATAATGCGACAAGGTCTGTTTTATCCACATCTAATCTCTGGATATGAGAAGCAAGTGATTTATAAACATCTTTCCTTTCTCCTGTTTCTAACAATCTGACAATCTCATTATGCTGTTCAATCGACTCATACATCACCTGTTCTTTCTGTATGTACAAAATTCTCAACCGGTTATAATGTCCATTTCTTGATTCAATGGTTTCCCAGGCCATCTGCTGTTCCGTTACTTCAAATAGCACTTTGTGGAAACGATCATCCGCATCCAGAAATCCCGCATAATCTTTTTCATCACTGCATTTTTTCTGAAGACAGATCAGTTCTTCCATTGTCTCAGCAACTATATGACTTCCTTTATCCATAAGTTTATTGATCACACCCATTTCCAGACATTCGCGGATAAATTTTTCCTGATCTACCCGGTCTAACGAAATTCTGGATACAACCGTTTCCCTTTGTGGTATCATTTCAACCAGACCTTCTGACTGCAGCTGTAAAAATGCTTCTCTCACCGGAGTCCTGCTTACATTCAGTTTCGTGGCAATTTCCTGGGTACTCATAGTCTGCCCCGGTTTCAATCTCATAGACATTATATTTCGCCTTAATTCTTCATAAACCAGTATCTGTATTGATTTTCGCTCCATTCGCCACCTGCTCCTTCCTTGTATTTGCACATCTCTGACATGCTAACACTATAACACATCAGTTCAGACAAAACAATCTGAAATATTTATATTCACTTGTAGATAATACGCCATCTGTGGTATACTGATGGCAGTGCTGATAACACAGAAAAACCTATGTGTTATGGGTCTTTTTTTATCTTTTTCAATTTTATACGAATGGAGAATCTTCACTATGAAACAGCCATCTAAAGATCTGACTCAAGGATCCCTTTGGAAAAATATTTTTATCTTCAGTATACCGCTGATGCTTTCCAATATCCTTCAGGTCCTTTTTAATATGTCAGATATCGCTGTGGTAGGACGGTTTGCAGGCCCGTTAGCTCTTGGTTCTGTTGGATCTACTACAATCCTGGTAACTATGTTTACTGGCTTTCTGATCGGTCTTTCCGGCGGTATCAATGTACTTACTGCCCTGTATCTGGGTGCAGGAAAAAAACAGGCTCTTTCCCACACAGTCCACTCTGCACTGATCGTCAGTATTATAAGCGGTCTGCTCCTTCTGCTATTTGGAGTGTGCTTTGCACGTCCGGTACTGGAGCTTTTAAAGACCAAAGAAGAGCTGATTGATGGTTCTGTGCTGTACCTGCGGATCTATTTCCTTGGTATGCCTGCTTTGGCCATTTATAATTGCGGTAATGCCATTTTCAGTGCTGCCGGCGATACCGCAAGACCTCTTCGCTACCTTCTGATCGCTGGTATCTTAAACGTGATCATGAACCTGTTCTTTGTAATCGTATGCCAGATGGATGTAGCCGGTGTTGCTACGGCCAGCGCATTATCCCAGTACGTGTCCGCCGGACTGATTCTGCGCGATCTGTTCCGTTCAAAAGCAGATTACAGGCTTCAATTAACACAGCTTCATCCTGACCCGGTAAGGACATTGGATATCTTAAAGCTCGGCATTCCAGCCGGCTTTCAGAATGCCATTTTCGCCATTGCCAATCTGTTCGTACAGGTAGGTGTTAATTCTTTCAGCGCCACCATGGTAGCCGGAAACTCCGCTGCTACCAACGCAGATGCTCTGATCTATGATGTAATGGCAGCCATCTATACAGCCTGCGCCAGCTTTATGAGCCAGAACCTGGGAGCCAGAAAACGGGACCGCGTACTGAAAAGCTATCTCATCAGCCTTACTTATTCCTTCGGCATCGGAACCGTTATGGGGCTTTCCTTAGTCATTTTCGGAACTCAGTTTTTATCCCTGTTTACAGCCGATCCGCAAGTTATTACAGCAGGCCTTAAACGTCTTACCATTATGGGTTTTTCTTATGGGCTTTCCGCTTTTATGGACTGTACGATTGCAGCTTCCAGAGCCTTTGGTAAAAGCTTTGCTCCTATGGTCATCGTCATCATGGGATCCTGTGTATTCCGCGTTGCCTGGGTCTATACTGTATTTGCCTACTTTAAAACGATTCCGTCTTTATATCTGCTTTATAGTTGCTCATGGGGCATTACTGCCATTGCAGAGATTATTTATTTTCTACATGTTTACAAAAAACTTTTCCCAAAAAAGTAGCCGTGGCATAACGCCCGACTGGTACATTTCTGCAAAACAAAAAGCACCGTCAGACAATATTTCGTCATCTTCCGGTGCTTTATAAATACCTTTATCTTCTGAACAGATTAAGCAAGTTTGCTCTTTGCCAGCTCTGCTAATTTAGCAAAACCTTCTGCATCGTTGATAGCCATATCGGACAGAACCTTACGGTTTAAATCAACCTCAGCCAGCTTTAAGCCGTACATGAACTTGCTGTAGGACAGACCATTGATACGAGCTGCTGCGTTGATACGAGCGATCCACAGCTGTCTGAACTGTCTCTTTCTTTCTTTTCTGCCTGCATAAGAGCTGGTCAGTGCGCGCATAACGGACTGCTTAGCAACTCTGTACTGCTTAGAACGAGCGCCTCTGTAGCCCTTAGCCATCTTCAGGATTCTATTGTGCTTCTTTTTTGCGTTTAAACCGCCTTTAATTCTTGCCATCGGTAATTCCTCCTTCTACAATTTAAAACTTACAGATATGGTAAAATCTTCTTCATTGCTTTTACGTTAGTAGCATCAGCAACGATATCTTTTCTAAGGTTTCTCTTTCTCTTAGTAGACTTCTTAGTTAAGATGTGAGACTTGTAAGCTTTATTGCGGACTAACTTACCGGTTCCTGTCTTTTTAAAGCGCTTTGCTGCAGCTCTGCTGGTTTTTAACTTTGGCATTGTAAATTTCCTCCTTAAAACTTTCTATTTTAACGTTTTGCAGTTAAAAACCTAACCATGCTTCTTCCTTCCACTTTTGAGGGCTTATCTACTACTGCGATATCAGCCAGACTCTCAGCGAAATCGTCCAAAATGTATTTTGATTTAGACATATGTGCCATTTCACGACCGCGGAAACGAAGAGTCACTTTCACTTTGTCTCCCTTTTCCAGGAACTTTCTTGCAGCTCCCACTTTGGTATTCAGGTCGTTAGTATCAATATTCGGGGACAAACGAACTTCTTTTACATCAATTACCTTCTGTTTCTTGCGTGCTTCCTTTTCCTTGCGAGCAAGCTCGTAACGATATTTTCCGTAATCGATGATCTTACATACCGGCGGCTTAGCAGTTGGTGCGATCTTTACCAGATCTAATTCTGCTTCCTGTGCCAGCTTGAAAGCATCTCTTGCAGACATGATTCCTAACTGTTCACCATTTTCACCGATCAGTCGTACTTCTCTGTCTCTGATCTGTTCGTTAATCATTAATTCGCTAATAGTCGTACACCTCCATAGTCATGTTTTTGAATGAAGAGCAAAAATAAAGCGGATAGCCAGTGCCATCCGCATAAAATACATAATCTTCCACTGTATACATATGTTGCATAAAACCATAGCATCTAGTTCTATATCTTTTACAGTATCTGAAATATGAACCCGGGTCACTCATTCGTGCCAAGGTGAGGCGGATATACCTGCTTTCCTTTCAGTCGTTCTCACAACTTTTATTACTATACTCCATTAAGTTTTCCTTGTCAATACTATTTTTTACTTTTTAGCATTATTATCCAGGACCATGTTTGACAGTTACCATATTATCTACTGCACCTTCTGATTCATGGCCCGGAGAGCCTGGGCACAGGAACCTTCTGTTCCGTCCATATGGTACATATCACCTTCTGTGATCCAGGTATACACTTTTACATCATCTATATAGGCTTTTCCTGTTCCCTGAACTGTAAAGCTCACTTCACTGAAGGAAGTATCCGAAAATGTCAGTTCCACAGTTCGTGGATTTCCTGCTGCTACCGTCTGGCTTTTTCCTCCTCCCCGGACTGTTACCCGGCAATTCCCATCTCCTTCCAGGAAAAATCTTACATACACATTTTTCCCCTTTCCGCCGGCAGACCGTTTTGAAATACTCTGGGATATCTTTCCAAAAGCAGGAACCGCTGCCATTTTATTTCCATTCCTGTTTTCAATATAACTTCCTCCGGAAAAATTCCATCCCTGTTTATCTAATGCAAACTGAGGATTATAAAGCTTATTATCCCCATAATCTCTGTAAGTCCATATACCATACCCCATGGTCTTTGCCTTAAAAATATCCGCTATGCCGTCCAAATAGGCATTTTTTTCTGATTCTGCCAGCTTTGCATTCTGCTCAAAACCAGGCGTATTATCCGTAAATAAAAACTGATCCAGATACAGCTTCTTTCCTCCGCTTGCTGCCGACATATGGTCTAACGTCTGTTCTGCATTTGCAAGAGCCTGTACTGCACTTAATTCCTGTCCATTACTTTCAACCCCCATACACACACTGTACATAGCACTGGAAAAGCCGGACGAACCGCAAGGGAATGTAATATCGTGAGCCACACCTTCAAGGGTGCCGTCCGGTTTCTTCACCGGGTCTATATCCAGACGCACTTCCATGGAAAGATCCGGAAATACAGTCTGGGTTTCTTCCAGTATTTTATTTAAGAAGTCATCATAAAACTGGTAGAAGGCTTTTCTTCCATAGGAATTTAAGCTGTCCGGAAGATACACATCCTCATATGTTTCAAATGTATCCTGATACATTTCTTCCAGTTCTTCTAATGTATAATGCTCTTTTACATACTGGGTATAACCACATTTTGCAGCCATTTTCTTTCCGGTGAGACCACGTCCATAAAAAACGCTGTTTTCAGCAAAATTCCAGAAATCTTCCCAGGTGATAAAGCCACCGCAGAAATTATCGTAAGCTGCTGCTTTTTCATAAAGCCGTCCTGCATACTGAAGCCATGCCTGCTTTGTTTCTTTATCATATAGCAGTTTTTCATAACGTTCCAGCACATTGTCACCGCTGTAATAGTCCCAGGTATAGCCTACTCGAAGCATCACTTTCAGATTCTGTCTTTCTGCCGCTTCCATGACCCGGTCAAACTTTTCCCAGGCATAATCATTATACCGTTTCGGACTCATGGACGGCTGAAATTCCCGCCAGGGAACCACCAGGATGATACTGTTAAATCCATCCTCTGCAACCTGTGCTAATTCCTCATCCATATGATTGCTTTCACTGTTCCAGAAATTAATGATCCAGTCGTCAGAATAATAGGTGGCAGACTTCAAATAGCCCTTTTCATTGTTCCCATAGTCAGATGCTTTTGTAAATCCGCTGCAGAACATAAAAGCAGACGCTGCTGCAATGATAACAGCGCCTGTTGTGAGTTTTTGTAATTTTATCTTCATCCTACTCATTTTCCCTTTTTTTATTTTCTCTTTCACCCCGGCTAAGTTCCGGCCATACTGTGCAGAGCATGGTGATAAAGCAGGCTGCTCCGCCGATAAAATTAGATATAGGCTCAGCCATAAGGATACCATCTGTTCCAAGATGGAAAACGGAAAGAAGGACGATGATCAGAGGTATTACAATGATCACTTTTCGGAAGATAGAGAAAAATACCGCATTCTTTGCTTTTCCAAGGCCTACAAAGATAGCCTGGCCTGCAAACTGGAAAGCCATCATAAAAAAGCCGAAGAAATAAATACGCATAGCTGGTATTCCTGCTTCCACCAGATCACCGGTCTTGTTAAAAATACGGATAAAGAAGTCCGGAAATGCATGGACAACGGACCACATGCCCAGTGTATACAAAACGGAAATGGCAGATACGAACACAATGGCCTTTTTCACACGCCCATATTCCTTTGCACCGTAATTATAGCCCATGACCGGCTGAGAACTGTGAGTAATTCCCTGAACCGGCATGGAGATCACTTCTCTTACTGTGTTGATAACGGTCATGATGCCTACATACAGATCTCCTCCCGTTTTCTGGAGCATGGCATTATACATGACCTGAACAGAACTGTTGGTGATAGACATAGTAAAACCACTCATTCCAAGGCCAATGATACGAAGGACTCTGGAACGTTTTAACTTCATAGCGTCTTTTTTAAGCTTTAAGATGGCCTTTGGTCCTGTAAGGAATTTTAAGATCCATATTGCGGAAATCAGCTGGGAAAGGATAGTAGCCAGCGCAGCTCCCTGAACACCCATATGAAAGAAAAAGATGAACACCGGATCTAAAAAGATATTAGCAACTGCACCTAAAAGAACGGTCATCATGCCGATGGTGCCAAATCCCTGGGAATTAATAAAGCTGTTCATTCCCAGACCAGTCATAACAAAGAGATTTCCAATTAGATAAATGGTGATATAGGCATCTGCATAGCCAATGGTGGCATCACTGGCCCCAAATAAATACAGCATAGGCCGTTTAAATATCAGTCCCACTACAGTAAGCATCACCCCTACAATGATCATCATTGCAAAGGAATTTCCCATAATAGCCTCTGCCTCTTCATTATTTCCCCTGCCCCGTTCAATCGAACACAACGGCGCACCGCCCATGCCAAACAGGTTAGCAAATGCTATAACAATGGATATGATGGGCAGACAAAGTCCCAGTCCTGTTAGAGACAAGGTTGCCCCATCCTTTAACTGTCCAATATAAAGACGATCTACAATGTTATACAGCACATTGATCAGCTGGGCCAAAGTCATAGGCACTGCCAGCTTTAAGATGTTTACAACAATACTTCCTTTGGCAAAATTATTTTTTTCCTGTTTTTCTTCTGTGTTTTCTTTCTGTCCCATCGTTTCTCCCCTTGTGTGTTTTATGTGCTCACGTGATCTTTTACAGATCTTTCTTTTCCAGGCACAGTGTCCTAAGATCGGATGGATGATCAATATCCCTTAATTCCCGTTCATCCACTTCCATCATCCATATATCATCCGGATGCTTCTGCATGATCTGACGTCCACCCCGGTCTCCCTCTAAGGCCAGGAGTTCCTTCTTATAGTTGGCGGAAAATATATTGGGGCTGCCTCTATGTCCCTTTGCACATACACAGCCGATCCCTTTTCCACTTTTTAAGAAACCACGGACAAACTCTGCTATGGTCTCTCCCCTCATACAAGGCTGATCTGCCACAAAATAGAGAAATGCATCCGTATTTTCCTTTGAAACCTCTGTTCCCAGTTTTAACGATGCCGTAATCCCCCGGTCACTGTCTTCATTGAAAATACGCTCTGCCTCAGGAACCCGGTCAAAGGAACCAGACAGCACCCTTTCATACTGGCTGATGAGAAAAAGTTCACAATAGATCCTATTCTCTGCTAAAAGCTTTGATGCTTGCTGTAAGCTTAAAAGCCCATGCAGATACAGTGGTTTCCCCTGAAATTCTGTGATCAGCTTATTGGCCCCATACCGTTTTCCAAAACCGGAAGCCATATAAATCAGCGATACATTCATCATGAGTCCCCCTTTTCACAATCTTTCTATCAGAATAGGTTAAAAGAAAATTCTTCATACAATTTTCCTGTAAGTATCCCCTTTTCTTCTCCTGCCATTTCTAAAATGTGTCTGCCCTGCTCTTCTGCCTCCATTGTGTCAGCCTGATTCAGTGCCATGATCACCTGACGATCTGGAAATGCTTTTCTTAATGGTTTTAAATACCCTTCTGTCATAAGATAAGCCATTTTTTCCTCTGTCATGATCCAGCGGCCTTTTTTTTCCTCTTCCTTCAGATTCAGCAATGCTTCTGACTGTAGCAGACGGAAACAGCAGCTTTCTGCCTTCTTTCCCAGTGCGCCAAGACCGGACAGACACACAATAGCGCTGGTATTTTGGGGGATTACCGGTTCATTTTCCCCGGGAACCTTTACTGGAAGGCGTTTGGATCCGTCTGCTTCTATGAGCACAACATCTGCCAGTTTTAAAGCCTTTTTATAAAAATCTTCATCCCAAAAAGCAATTTTCTGATTTTTCACAGGACGACCGGCCACTGCTATGGATTCTGCATTTAACAGCTCTTTTACTTTCTTTACGTCAGGTTCCAGTACCGCAAAATGCTCCGGCTCAGCCATATGTGTGGTGGTCATCACCAGCATACGCAGCCCTTTTTGTCTTCCTTCCCATGACAGACGACGGATGTATGAGGTTTTTCCTCCGCCTCCCACAAAAGAAAGGATCACAGGCTGGTCTTTTTGCATCCTTAGCAGCTTGTCTATACCAAGAGCTGACCACAGTCCATCTGCAGGCGTCTGTTTTCCCCCGTTTTTTACCGAAATCCTCAAAACAACTCCCCCAGAAACTCCTCCAAAAATTTTATCTTTTGGTTCATTTTAACACAATTTTTTCAGAGCGTAAAGAAAACTGCTCCTGTGAATGAAAGAAACAAAACATAAAAACACAAAAATGACCTGGAACAGATTCCCGTAAATCCGGGCTGTTTCAGGTCCTTCAAACTTCTTTTTAATCTTGAACGATAGAAAATTATTTCTCACAGATTACTTTATACATATCGTAAGCAAAAGTTGCAAATACAAATGTTACTGCAATTGCTGCCATGTTCTTGTCTTCCTTTCCCGAGTCGTAGTTTTTATGGATCAATTTTTATTACTTTGTTACTTATTTTATTTCTTTCTCAACTCTGGGTATAGTATAACATCAAAAAAAAATGGGTACAATCCGCAAAAATAATAAGGTTTTTGATGATCTCTAAAACTTTTTGTATATTATGCAAAATTATTTAGTTTTTAACAGGCTCAGCAAATTTTTAACAGGTATTGAGAAATGTTATCATTAAACCCTATAGACATTTCCCTATAAATCATGTATGATTTTACCATAAGTTAGTTAAGGCTAACTCATTTGATCCGAACATACAACTTATTATTTCCCCATATAGTATAAAACATGTTCTCAGTACATCAGTACATTTTTTCGGGGTACACATTATATCAGTTATAAGGAGGCTACATTATGAGCGTTGTTATCATCGGCGGACATGACCGTATGGTTAGTCAGTATAAAAAAATCTGTAAGAATTATAATTGCAAAGCAAAGGTATTTACCCAGATGAGTGCCAGTCTGGACAAGCAGATTGGAAGACCGGATCTTTTAGTACTGTTCACCAATACCGTTTCCCACAAAATGATCCGCTGTGCTTTAGATGAGGTCAATGAAAATGAGACTGAGATCGTTCGCTGTCATACCAGCAGCGGCACTGCTCTTACCGAGATTTTAATGCAGCATGTTCCGGCATAAAATCCTATGAATATACAAAACAGGACTGTTTCCAGCTGATCATGTCATGCCCTCAAGGTGCGATCATGTCGCTGCTCACAGTCCTTTTTTTAATATTCTTTCAGTGCATTTACCGCACATTCTACCTGATCTTCTGTATTAAAATGAGAAAAACTGAAACGCACAGCCCCCTGATCTGCCGTTCCCAGCGCTTCATGCATCAAAGGTGCACAGTGACCGCCGGACCGGGTATCGATCTCATATTCTGCTGACAGATAATCACTGACTTCCCCGGAATCTTCTTCTCCCAGGTTCAATGATACAATGGCTGCTCTGTCTTTCTGTGAAAAATCCCCGTAAATACGGATATCCGGTATCTCCTTTACCTGTTCATAAAAAAGTTCCATCAGCTTCTGCTCTTTTGCCCTTATGACATCCACGCCTTCTTCTTTTATATAAAGAAGGGCGGCATGCAGTCCGGCGATTCCGTGTCCATTTAAGGTTCCTGCTTCCAAAGCTGTAGGCATTATAGCGGGATGCTGTTTTTCAAAGGTAAGGATACCGCTTCCGCCGGATAACAACGGCTTTATGGCAAGACCTTTGCGCACACACAGCCCACCGGTTCCCTGAGGTCCCATAAGGCCTTTGTGGCCGGTAAAACACAGCACATCAATGTGGTCTGCTTCCATATCAATAGAGAAATGTCCTGCTGTCTGGGATGCATCTACGATCAATAGGGCCCCAGCCTGTTTGCACCACTGGCCTATCTTTGTAATATCCGTCCTGTTTCCAGTCAGATTGGAAGCATGAGTCATAACTACAGCCCTTGTCCCGGGTGTGATCGCAGCCCTGAGCGCTTCATAGTCCAGTTTTCCCTGGCGCCTTATCTGCTCTTTTTCCTCTTCATCGGCATTCTCCGGTGCTTTTTGGCAGTCAACAATAACCAGTTTGGCTCCCAGTTTTTCCATTTCATAAAGAGGGCGCAGCACACTGTTGTGTTCTAAGACAGTAGTGACCACACGGTCTCCCGGCCTTATAAGGCCTTTTATGGCAATATTTAAGCTTTCTGTCGAATTGGCAGTAAAAGCCACCTGCTCCGGGCCTTCTCCATGGAACATTTCTGCTAAAAGAGCCCTGGTCTCATAGATTACCCTGGCTCCTGTAAGTGCTTCTTTATAGGCTCCTCTGGAGCAGTTTCCCATAGTGGAAATAGCCTCTGCCACCGCCTTTGCCACACAGGGCGGGCGGTAAAATGACGTAGCAGCGCTGTCCAGATAGATCATATACTCCTCCTTAATATCCCTGCTTTTCCTCTAAGTACATCAGACCTTCCAGAACAGAACCTCCGATGTTTCTTGCCTTATCAGAGATAGTAAAGCAGTTTTTATATTCACTTTCTCTCGGGTCGATATCTGCGATCTTAAATCCCACTGTTACCGGATAATCATCACGGATCAGGCCGCGTACCAGTCCGGTAAGAGTAGCTTCTACTTTTACCTCTTCCCCGTTTTCTGTACAGATCACAGCAATGGTCTGGCCTTTTTCCACTTTATCGCCGATCTTTACTCTGCCGTAAAGCTTTCCTTCTACCGGTGAATGGATCACCCGCTCTTTGCCATATCCGCCGATGATACCGGGAGTCCCTGTGTTAGGCGCTGCCGGTCCTTCCTCAATAATGCGGCCCAGATTGTGACCTCTCTGGGTCTCAACCACCAGGTCCACATCTGTGCCTGCGCTAAAACCAGGTCCTAAAGCAATGGTCTTATCTGCCATCTGTCGGTTGGTACCCAGATTTTTCTTTGCGAGAATGGCATCTACTAAAGCCCAGGGACGCACCTTTTTTAAGATCTCACAGTTCGGATCCACTAAAAGAGGTACTTTTTTCTTTTCTTTTAATACCTCTTTCGCTTCTTCCCAGGAGTCTACCTTTACACAGATCACATCCTCTACCCGGCTCTCCCCGTCATAAACAGCTTCTGAAAGAGCCACCTGCCGGCGGATCGCAGAAGGAGTAGCGATCTCCAAGATCACTACCGGATATCCGCTGCGAAAAAGCCGGCTGATGGTGCCGGTAGCAATATCTCCCCCTCCTCTTACAATTACAAGCTGTTCGTTTCTCTGTAGCATATATTTATCTTCTCCTGAAAAATTCTATTACCTAAATTAAATCCCTATAAAAAATGCCTTATGGTCGTACTACTACACTGGCCTTGGTCATTTTCTCTACGATCTCATACATATTGGTAACGCCGCCTACCTGACGCTTTTCAGCCAGTCCATAGTGGTTTAAGCAGGTGCCACAGGTAAGGATCTCTACTCCCTGTGCCTCTAAAGCCTTTAAGTCTTCCAGGTTATCAGATCCTTCACAGGATAAGAATGCGCCGCTATTGTATAAAAGAATGGTCTCCGGCAGCATATCCTGCTGGGTCAGTGCAAATACAAAGCCCTTCATCAGAAGCTTGCCCAAAGCCTCATCTCCCTGTCCCATCTGGTTGGAGGAAAGGACAACTACCATGCCTTTTCTTCTGCCATCTGGTGTGCAGGTCACTTCTTCTGCTGCAGCCGGTGCTTCAGCGGCTTCACCATTTCCTTCCCCGGCAGTAATGGTAACTAAAAACTCACGCTCACCCTTTTTCTCAGAGCATACTGCAAGGCCCTTGTGGTCTGCCATTTTGCTTAAGTTCTGGACTGCGATCTCATTATCTACGATAACTTCTACCTTTTCTCCTGGTGCAGATGCCTCTAAGGCTTTCTTTGCTTCAATAACTGGTAATGGGCACTGTTTTCCTCTTTCATCTAATCTCATAATTTGTTTCCTCGCTTTCTATCAAATACTCACGAATTCCGCACTGACGTGCTCTACTGCCTGCTGTCGCAGGCAATTCGTTCGTGAATGGTTTGTAAAAAACAAATGCCGCCTTTGGCGTCGCTTGTTTTGCCATGCATGTCGAAAACGCGCCGGTGACGCGTTTGAAGGCTTTCCTGCACTCATTCGATGCTAACCGCCTTCTCCTGTTTCGGTACTATCTCTCCTACTACGCCGCAGGGAAGTCCCAGTTTTTCAAGTTCTTCCATAATTGCCGGAACATCTTCTTTATTTACAGATGCTAACAGTCCGCCGGAAGTCTGTGGATCGTATAAAATTTCCTCTGTTGCAAAAGAGCAATTTCTAAACTCCACCTTAGCCTGCACATGATTTCTGTTTCTCTGGGCTGCAGCCGTCAGATAAAATTCTTCTACATAATCCTCACATTCCGGGATATAAGGCACTTTATCCTTATAGATCCTTGCTGTGGCCTGGTCTGTGACCATTTCACATAGATGACCTAAAAATCCAAATCCTGTTACATCGGTACAGCCGTGAAGGCGGTATTTTCGTAAAATCTCAGAAGCATACCTATTTAATGTAGTCATGGACTTTACCGCCAGGTCATAGGCCTCTTTGGATGCTGCCTTCATACGGGATGCGGTACATACGATCCCTACACCAAGAGGCTTTGTGAGGATCAGCGCATCTCCCACTTCACAGCCGCTGTTGGCAAATACCTTGTCCGGGTGGATCAGACCTGTTACAGACAGACCATATTTTACATCGCTGTCAGCAATGGAATGTCCTCCTGCAAGGACACCGCCTGCCTCTCTTACCTTCTCACTGCCTCCTAACATGATCTTTCCCAGAATGTTTAGATCCATTGCTTCCGGGAAACATACGATATTTAAAGCAGTTTTCACATCGCCGCCCATAGCGTAGATATCACTTAAAGCATTGGCTGCTGCGATCTGGCCGAAAATATAAGGATCTTCCACCATAGGCGGGAAGAAATCCAGTGTCTGAACAATGGCCAGATCATCCGTAAGCTTGTACACTGCTGCATCATCGGAACCGTCAAAGCCGATAAGCAGATTGGGATCATAGGTCTTTGGCAGGTTATTTAACACTCTTGCCAGTATTCCCGGTCCCAGCTTGGCAGTACAGCCACCGCCTTTGCAGAAAACAATCTCCTGTGGTTCCATACTATCACTCCATTCCTTTTATTTTTTCTACCTTTTCCTCTGAAAAATACTGTAGAAATAACTGATCCATATAATCTATTGCATCCTGTTTAAAACCTTCGTATGCCCGGATCAGCCGCTCCGCCTGCGGCGTCAGCGTAGAGCCGCCGCCGTCTTTCCCCCCGGTTTCACGGTCTGTCAGGGCAAAGCCCCATTCTTTTTCTGCCCCTTTTAACATCTTCCATGCTTTGCTGTAAGCCATATTCATAGATTTCGCCGCTTTTTGCAGGGAACCGGTGCACTCCACCTCCCGAAGGAGCATGACCATTCCAGGTCCAAAGGCTTTTTCCTCAAAATACAGCCTCAGCGACATTCCATAATGAAGCTTGCTTTCTTCCATTGTAATTCTCCTTTCGTTATTTTCTCAAAAAAATAACGATTCAACTAAAAAACCGGCTCACCATTTCCGGAACTTTTCTCCGGGGCAATGACTAAAGCCGGCTTTCGTTTTTTGCATAAAGCTCCAAACTGCGCTTTTATTACTGTTTCGAGTATAGCACAGGTATACACAATTATGCAAACAGTTTTCTATTTTTGACCAAAATATAATTCAAACAGCCGCTCACTTTCTTTTCGAAGTTCTTCTTCCATTTCTGTATATTTTTTTAAAAATTCCTCTCCCTTGGGAGTCAGTTTGGAAGAACCTCCGTCACAGCCTCCGGAACGGGAAAATAAAAGTGGAAAGCCCAGCTGTTTTTCCGCCTCACGCAGGATCTTCCAGCCTTTTGTATAAGACATATGCATCTGCTTACAGGCTGTCTGCATGGAACCTGTGTGGGAGGTCAACTGCAAAAAATGGGCGGTCTGGGCATTGAAAAATATATCATCCCGCTCTAAGCCAAATAGAACCTTTGGGTGGATCTGAATCTGCTGCCTGTGGATATAGTCAGCACTGCTGTCACCTTCTGTTTCAATGGCCTGAATGATTCCCTGATCCTCAACCGGGATATTTTCTTCCCGAAAAACTTCTGCTGCCAGGCGGAGAGCTCCTCTTAAACCATCGTCTCCTTCATAAGAGACAATAGAAGGAAGGACTTTGGAAGAAATAAGTACAGGATGGCCTCTGTGTCCTCCAAACACAGGGCGGGCAACATCTGCCTCTGACTGCATCAGCCGCAGCACCGTTTCCCTGAGAAAAACAGGAAACTTTGCCGGAAGGACAAACACGCGGTCGCAAAGATCTTCTATATAATTCAGACTCATACAGATACTGGAAAACATCTGTGTCACGGCATACTGCTCATTTCTAAGACAGATTACCTGAAGATTGGAAATATGTTTCTCCACTGCATCCGCCTGCTCACCTGTGATCACCACAATCGGAGATACTCCCGCCCGTTTTAAGGTAATGATGATGCGGCGTATTGCTGTGCTGTCTCCCACCGGAAGCATGGGATTAAAGGTAGAATTTTGGCTTTTGTGGCCTGCTGCCACAATAACGGCTCCGGTGCGGAGCACTTTTACCTCTTCTGTATCCATGGTCTTTCGTTCCTCTCTTCTGGTTCTATATACTCAGTATCTTTTATATTCTTGGTACTTTTTACAATCCAATGTTTCTTTTACAGCTCTCCCTTTAAAAGCAGGATTGCAGAAGGATCTGCCCTTAAATATTCCGGTACCACTCCTGCTGCGTCATGGGTATGGATGGTTTTTTCTTTCTTCCACCATAAACCGTTGCCAAGAGTAATATACCACTCAAATGGCATTTCGGAAATAGTTGGTTTTACAACCGGGACCAGATTTTCTTCTCCTGCCTCTTTTCTCGCCTTTGCCTCTTCTCCTGCCAAAGGCTCAAAATCATGGGCTCTGATACCGATGGCTGTAATATCATCCCCCACCGGGCGGTCTGTAACAAATTCCAGGTTATCCCAGTTAAGGGCACGGACTCTGTATTCCCCGATCCGTTCAATTTTGGAGATATTCTTGCATCCAGTCAGTCTTGCAGCCTTGCAGGTCACCGGATCCTGAAAGATCTTTCTTGCCTCTCCGGCGATGAGCACATGGCCTCTGTCTAAGAGCATGATATTTTTACAAAGCTGGAATGCCTCGTCTCTGTCATGGGTTACCATAACGGAAACACCGTCATAATCGGCTAATACTTTAGAAAGTTCCAGACGAAGGCCTTCTCTTAAGTATGTATCCATAGCAGAAAAAGGCTCATCTAAAAGCAGTGCCTCCGGCTCATAGGCTAAAATACGTGCCAGTGCCACTCTCTGCTGCTGACCGCCGGAAAGCTGTCCCGGATAGCGTTTTTCAAGCCCAGTCAGGCGGAAACGTTCAATCATTTCCCCTACTTTTGCCTTAATGGCAGTGGCTGACTGTGCAGAAGGATTTCTGCCTCCAATGGCCTTTTTTGCTGCCATTCCTTTAAGACCGGCTGCAATATTTTCCTCAACTGACATATTCGGGAAAAGGGCATAATTCTGGAACAGATAGCCCACCCGGCGCATCTGTGGTTTTTCATTGATCTTTAAGTCAGAGTCATAAAGGACTCTTCCACCGGCCGCTTCTCCTTTTGCATACTGTAAAGCAATACGGCCGCTGTCCGGAGTAACAATACCTGCTATTGATTTAAGGGTCATACTCTTTCCACAGCCGGATGGGCCTAAAATACCAAGACATCCTTTTCCTGCACTGAATGAGATATCCAGGTCAAATTCTTTTAATTTTTTCTTTATTTCAACTCCAAGCCGGAGAGAATGTTCGGTTTGAACAGCCATTATTTTTACCTCCTGTCTTAAAACTTCCGTGAGCGGATCAATGCGCCCCAGTTCATAAGAACAACGGAAATAAATGCAATGACAACAATAATAGCTACATAAGCATACGCCGCATCCATATTTCCTGCAGCTACTTCTGAATAGACAGCCATAGGAAGTGTACGGGTCTTTCCTGCAATATTTCCTGCGATCATGGCAGTTGCACCAAACTCACCTAAACCTCTGGCAAAAGCAAGAACGCCGCCGCTTAAGATGCCCGGTGTGGCATTGGCAAACAGCACCTTCCAGAATACAGCCCACTCGCTCATTCCCAGTGTTCTGGCTGCCGCCACCAGATTCTGGTCTACCTGCTCAAAAGCACCTCTGGCTGAGCGGTACATTAAGGGAAATGACATGGTAACAGCAGCCAACACAGTTGCAGCCCATGAAAAAGCGATCTTTACACTGAAATATTCAATAAAAAATTGTCCTACAGGACGTTTTACACCAAAAATGTATAACAGAAAGAAACCTGCTACAGTAGGCGGCAAAACTAAAGGAAGTGTCAGGATACCATCACAGATTACTTTTAATGTTTCATTTTTCAGGCTTACTACTGCCCAGGCTGCAAACAGCCCGATAAAAAATGTGATGAAAATAGACAGGCTGGCTGTCTTCATGGAAATCAAAATTGGGGACCAGTCCATTAGAAACCTCTCTTTTTTTGTGATATTCTCTCAGAGTCTTTCATTCACCCAAAACCCCTGAGGCAACCATGTAGTAAAACGGGATGCCGCAAATTGTCTTACAGCACCCCGTTTTTCATCTGCCTGCTGATTACTGTGCGCTGGAGAATCCATACTCCTCAAATACGGATATTGCTTTATCAGTCTGTAAAAAAGCAAGAAATTCTTTTGCTTCTTCTTCATGAGCAGAGTTCTTAACCACAGCTACAGGATAGATAACCTTCTTTGCAAGGCTTCCTTCTGGAGCTTCTGCAACAACTTCTACCTGATCAGCCATGCTTGCTGCGTCAGTAGCGTATACGATACCAGCGTCAGCACTTGCTGCTGCTACCTGGTTTAATACCTCAGTTACGTTAGTTCCAAAGCTTACCTTATCCTGGATCTTATCCCAGATTCCCAGGTTTGTTAAAGCTTCTTCAGAGTACTGTCCGGCTGGTACACTTGCAGGATCGCCTAATGCGATGCTGTCTGCATTTTCAATATCCTCAAACTTCTCAAGTCCCTTCTCATTTCCAGTAGGAACAATCAGAACGATCTTGTTCTCTAACAGGTCAGTAATGGTATCGGAAACGATCATACCTTCCTCATCCAGAGCTGTCATCTGCTTCTTAGCTGCGGACATGAATACATCTGCTTCCAGCCCTTCTTCGATCTGTGTCTGCAGTTTGCCTGAGCTGTCATAGGTTCCCTTTACCGTTACTCCCGGGTTTGCTTCTTCAAACATTGGGATTAACTTATCTTCGTAAGCGTTCTTTAAGCTTGCTGCTGCTGCAACTAAAATTTCAGTTTCTTCGCCGGCAGCTGCTTGCGTTGTTTCTTCTGCGGTGGTCTCCTCTGCGGTGGTCTCTTCTGCTGTGGTTGCTGCTTCAGTAGCTGCTGCTGTGGTCTCCTTTGCGCTGCCGGAGCATCCAGCTAACATTCCTGCTGCCATCATGGCTGCCATTACAAGGCAAATGTGTTTCTTCATAATCTCATTTCTCCTTTAAAGATAATATTTATTTATAGCAGTATCGTTATACTCATCCAGCTATAGCGATCATAAGCAGAGCACCGCCTGCGCGGTATTCTTCCTCCCGCTGCAGGCGGTACAAAGATACTGTCTATATGCGATTTTTAAAACTTCAGTTTTCTTCTTCCTAATCTCTTCTGGCGCACTCAGAAGCGCTGCCACGAAGGATTTTTAATCCATGTTCTAAGCTATCCAAGATAAATCCAAGGCTTTCTTTTACCGCTTTTGGACTTCCCGGAAGGTTTACGATCAGTGTTTTCTTTCGGATCACACTGACACCTCTGCTTAACATGGCTCTGTCTGTCACTGCCATGGATTTATAACGGATGGCTTCTGCGATTCCAGGAGCATTCCGGTCTGCCACTGCCATGGTTGCTTCCGGTGTCTGGTCTCTCATGGAAAAACCGGTTCCGCCGCTAGTAAGCACCAGATCCAACTGTCTGCCGTCTGCCAGACGCATTAACTGTGTTTTTAACATAGCCGGTTCATCCGGAAGGATCATGGTTTCTACCACTTCGTATCCCGCCCGTTCTAACATCTCTTTAGCTGCAGGACCACTTTCATCTACTCGTTCTCCTTTAGCGCCTTTATCACTTAAAGTAATAACTGCCGCCTGGAAAGGCCGATTTTCATCAGGATAACAGGTAATAACTGTATCTCCCGGATGGACGGTTCCTTCCTGTAAGACTTCTGCAAACACACCTTCTTTTGGCATGATGCATTCACCCATTCTTTTATAGATTGCACAATGGCTGTGACATTCTTTGCCGATCTGGGTCATGCGTAAGATTACATCCCCGATATAGATCATCATTCCTACCGGCAGAGAACGGAAGTCAATGCCTTCTACCACCAGATTTTCTCCAAAAGCCCCGTCTTCTACCTGAGCGCCACGCTCATTAAACTCTTTTACCTTATCATAAGATAAAAGGCTTACCTGACGGTGCCATTTACCAGCATGTGCATCTCCCTCAATCCCAAAATCTTTCAGGAAATGTCCTTCTGGAACAGAACGTTTTTCAACACCTTTTTTTTCACTGGTACAGACCGCTTTTACAACACCTTCCGGTCCTCTTTTTCCAGTTATTTCCATTTTATCTTATCCTCCGATTGAAATCATGTTATGTGCCTCGGTGATCTCACCTGGTTTTTCAAAACAGTGTGCGGCCGGTTTTTCATAGATCGCTTTTTCAAGTGCCTTTCGCAGCTTTTCCTGCAGCTTTTCATCCCTTGCATCTTTATCCTTTGGCCATATATAATGTGTGTCCCGCTCCGGTCTTTCCTGTCCTTCTCGTAAAATGCTTCTAAGGTCTGTTCCTTCATCATAACAGAGACAGGATTTTACATGTCCCTGGGAGGTTAAACGAACTCTGTTGCAAGATGAACAGAATTTTCCGTGAATGGCACTAATCAGGCCAATACTGCCCTTAAATCCAGGTGCTTTATAATAAACCGCCGGTCCATAACCATGGACCGTACTATCTTCTGCCAGATCCGGATAGGTTTTTTTCATATTTTCAAGCAGCCGGTTGTGGTCAATGGTCTTAAACTGTCTGCCATAGCCAATTGGCATCATTTCTATAAAACGCACATCTACCGGATAGCGCTTTGCAAGCTCTGCCACCTGCTGCCAGTTTTCCTGAGGTGAAAGCTCTGCAGCTTTCTCACCTGCCTGAAGTTGTCTGAAATCAATAGAAACTGCATTGATTTTTACAGGGATTGGTAAGCGGTCTGCTTTTTTAATCACTTTCATCACTTCCGCTAACTTGTCCCGTCCTGTTATCTTCTCATAAAGCACCGGATCTGCTGTGTCCAGACTGATATTAACAGCATCTAATCCTGCATCTAACAGCTGATCCAGATACTGATCTAACTGGACTCCATTGGTAGTCAGAGTCACCTTTTCAATGCCAGGTGCATTTTTAAGCATCTTTACCAGCTGGGGGCAGCTTTTTCTGGCTAATGGCTCTCCACCAGTAACTTTAATCTTTTTGATCCCCAGGGAAGCCGCTGCCATGGCAATGGCTTCAAATTCTTCTAAAGATAACACATCCCATCTTGGCATACAGTCAATGCCGTCGGGCATGCAGTATTTACAGCGCAGGTTGCACCGGTCTGTAATGGAAAACCGCATGTAATCGATCTCCCGTCCCATTCTGTCCTTCATCAGCGAACCTGCTTTCTGGGATTGACAAACTCGCCGCTTTTTCCGCCGGATTTATGTTCCAGATAGATGTTTCCCATTTCCATGGACTTGTCCACTGCCTTGCACATATCGTAAATGGTAAGAAGGGCAATATTTACGCCGGTGAGTGCTTCCATTTCCACACCTGTCTTTCCCGTGGTGCGGGCAGTACAGGCT
>CAVFER010000037.1:0-27843 GCA_963621525.1 bacterium
TTAAGCTTACAAGATTTTTTTCATAATACTCGAGCTGGTAAATTTTATCAGCTCTCCTCCCTTTTAATAATACTTTTTTCCAGAAAGAGCGCATCACTAAACGTGATGTGCTTTTTTTGTTCTATGCCTGCTTTTGCGCCTGCATTTGTGGTATACTGTAAAGAGTTCCGTGAAAAATGAGCGCTGCGAAAGGAGGCCCACAAAAATGCCCGGCTTCACCACCCACTATATTCTCGGTATGAAGGCATACAATAACATGCCTCAGAACAATTTAAAATTTATCATTGCAAAATACCGCTGGCTGTACCAGCTTGGTCTTCAGGGACCGGATATGTTTTTTTATAACCTGCCTATCCTGCGGCATCGTGACCACCGCAACATCGGCTCCTATATGCACGAACACCATGTAAATGACTTTTTCCGCTGCGCATTCAACCGGCTTTCAAAGATTGAATCCAAACAGCAGCGTGAGGAAGGTCTTGCTTTTTTGTGCGGCTTTATCAGCCATTATATTGGGGACTCGATCTGTCATCCTTATGTTTATGGCCGTATCCATTATGACGCAGAGCATCCCACGGTTACCTGCCACGGTTTACATGCAAAGCTGGAAAATGACATTGACGCCCTGTTATTAATGAAATACAAAAAGAAAAAGCCGTCACAGTTCAATCAGGCGGCCACCATCTGTTTAAACGGCATGGAGACACAGTTTATCTCCCATTTTCTGTCCTCCTGCTTAAATGACGCTTTTTATCCTTTAAGCAGCAAAAATCATTATCAGGTATCTCCGGGAATGATCCACAGATCCATTCTCGCCCTGCGTTTCGGCTGCCGGACACTTTCCGATCCCAACAGTCAGAAAAAGAACAGCATTGAATTTGTTGAGTCCCTGTTTTTAAGAAATCCTTTAGCTTCCAGCAAAATGGTAACAGATGTGGTAGAAGATCCGGTATGGAGCCTGAACCTGCGCCATGAAATCTGGTGCAATCCATGGGATAAGAGCATTGCTTCCAAAACTTCTTTCCCGGACCTGTTTCGCCAATGCCTGATGAAACATGCCACTATCTATTACATGGTCAATGCCCTGTTAGAACAAAAAAATATCCGCCCAGCATCCTTTGACCGGATACTGGACGAACTTGGAAATTATTCTTATCACAGCGGACTTCCCTGCAATGACGAAGAATCTTAAATTCTTATTTTATTGGATTACCTGGTCGCCGTCCTTGGTAACGTAATATTCTTTTACGCCCAGACGGGTCATCCAGTTTCTGGTCTCCTGCGTCTTCCAGGAACCGCTTCCGGCACCGCCGCCATTATCATTATCCCATAACCACTGCGGCGTCGACCATAAACATACAGAAGGCCTTAAAGCCTTATATACTTCATAGTCTACACCATTCTGACCGTGGTGGGACATCTGTACCATCTTGCATTTTAAAGCAGTCAGGTTTACATCCTGCATCAGATGCTCACCTCCACTGCGTCCTAAATCACCTAAAAATACCACATTGGTTCCGTTTAAAGAAACCATATAAGCAACGCTGCTATTATTAACAAAGTCGTTGTTCTCTTTGTAAGCCTGATTCAAGACCTGGATCTTTGCAGGTCCTGCGTTAATTACCTGTCCTGCTACGATATCCCCGTGAAGGATAGATGCGGAAACCTTTGCAAAAGCGCCCTTTAAGTAAGCTAACATACCTGAAACATTGGCATCTTTTTCTGCATACCAGCTGTCCTCTAAGAAAGAGTAGTAGATACCGTCTATGGTAATCTCATTTGCATGATTATACAATATATTCGCCAACGCGCCTACGTGATCCGAGTCCGGATGAGTAAGAAGCCACGCCTGAACATGCCCTCCTTTTGCTTTGATCTGTTTCAACACATAATCTGCGTTATCCGTCCATCCGCCATCTACCACGATCAGGCCGCCTTCACCTGTTTCAACAATAGCAGCCAGCTGCTGGGCCGATGTATCATGATTGGCCAGAAGGGTCAGGCTTCCCTTTCCAAAATAAGAGGAAGAATCTGTAACAGAAGTAGAAACCTCTCCAAAACCTGCTACTTCTGCCTTGGAGGCTGCCACCTGTGTGCCGTTATGATTCTGGCTGTCTGTATTCTGTGTTTCGTCCTGAACAATGATCTTATTTGGAGAAGTAACTACCTGTGCGTTCATGGCAAAGGACTGCATGGTCCCCTGTCCCAGCATCAATGTTACTGTTGCCATCACGCCCGCTGCGCAGCGCTTCCAGTATCTGTCAATGCGTCTCATTTTCATGTCTCCTTACTGTAATGGCTCAACGGCTCTTACATCGCCTGCTTTAATCGTATCATTTACCAGATAAGCACTTTCTTCTCCCTCTTTATCATAAGGGAATACCTGTACCTTTACGTCATGCTCATTAAAGAAGCTTCCGTAGCTGGTTGTATAGCCATCTTCATTTTGCTCCGGTGCTGTATAATAAAAATTCTGGGTTGAAACAGCTTCTCCAATGGTTCCTAATACATCCTGTGCATAAACAACAGCTACATCACTGGTTGTCTTTTTCGTAACAGGAAGCAGAACCGTAAGCATTCCGCTTTCATCATCGTAAACTACATTTAAGTCCATTACGTAATCTGCAAATGCACCATATGGCTCTAAATACTGCTCTTCCAGATCAGAACGTACCTCTTCCCAGTCAATGGCAATATCTTTATCGATCTCTGTATCCGGCTGTCCATCGCCTTCGATCTTTCCGCTGTCCGGGGATACGATGTTGCTCTTGGTGCAGCCGCTTAAAAGAGCTGCTGACGCAAGAAGGATCAGAGAAACTTTTTTCCAGTTAAACATTATAAAAAACCTCCTTAATTTTCAACGGTACTATTATAGCGAAGAAACCACAATTTTAACAGTAGTTTTTTCTTACAAAATTGTTACCTATGTGAAACTTCTGTGAAATTACAACTTGCTATTTAGTCTTATCAGTGTTATCATGTTCAATATAATTTAAATTTACCCTTTTTTGAACATGACATTTTCAACGGGAGGTTATTCTTATGGAATCGAAACATAAGCCATTTTTACAGAATCTTGACTGGGCCACAACGATACTGCCATTTGGATGCATTGCATTGTTATGCTGTCTGTTTATGATGTTTCCAGAAGGCTCTGCAAACGTCCTGGCATCCATCCGTTTTTTTCTGGGAGATGAACTTGGAAGCTATTATCTGTTAATGGGACTGGGGGCTGTGATCTGTTCCCTTTATATGGCATTTTCCCGTTTTGGATCTATTAAATTAGGAGATGTGGAAAAACCTCAGTATACCGCTTTCCAGTGGGGTTCCATGATGTTTACCTCCGGTCTGGCTGCCGATATCCTCTTTTATTCTCTCTGTGAGTGGATGCTTTATGCGGATGAACCCCACATTGCAGAAATGGGTTCCATTCAGGACTGGGCTTCTGTGTATCCCCTGTTTCACTGGGGTCCTATTCCATGGAGTTTTTACATTGTTCTGGCTGTTTCCTTTGGTTTCATGATTCATGTGCGCAAACGGAATAAGCAGAAATATTCTGAAGCCTGTCGTCCTCTTCTTGGAAAGAAGGTGGATGGAGTGATCGGGAAACTCATTGACCTGACTGCTGTGTTTGCACTGTTAGCAGGAACTGCCACTACCTTTTCACTGGCTACACCTCTTTTATCCATGGCTTTAAGCAAGGTTTTAGGGATCGCAGAAACACCGTTTCTTACCATTGCTATTTTAGTTATCATCTGTATCGTATATACAATGGCCGTTTATTTCGGTATGCAGGGGGTTGCAAGACTGGCTGCTTCCTGCATCTACCTGTTCTTTATACTGCTTTCTTATTTCCTTTTTTTAGGCGGCCAGACCCGATATATCATTGAAACAGGTATCAGTGCCGTGGGAACTCTGGCGCAGAATTTTATCTCTCTTGCCACCTGGACCGATGCTCTTCGCACCTCTTCTTTTCCACAGACCTGGACTATTTTTTACTGGGCTTACTGGATGGTATGGTGCGTGGCAACTCCATTTTTTATTGGAACCATCAGTAAAGGACGTACGATCCGTCAGACTGTTTTAGGCGGTTATTTCTTTGGACTTGCAGGTACTTTTACTTCTTTTATTATACTGGGAAATTATGGACTTGGGCTGCAGACTCATGGGTTTTTGGATTTAATGGAGCTATATCGGGAAAGTAAAGATCTGTACCAGACTATCATTGCTGTTTTTGAAACAATGCCTGCTGCTAAGTTTGGGTTGATTCTGTTGGCTGTGACCATGATTGCTTTTTATGCCACTACTTTTGATGCTCTTACTATGGTAGCAAGCTCTTATTCTTACCGCTCCCTGGATGCAGATCAGGAGCCAGATAAAAAAGTGAAATTATTCTGGGCTGTTACTTTAATGCTTTTTCCTATTGCACTGATCTTTTCAGAAAACTCTATGAGCAGTCTTCAGTCTGTATCTATTGTAGCTGCTTTTCCTATCGGATTTATTATTTTGATGATCGTATGGAGCTTTTTTAAGGATGCGGATGCATACCTGCATGATTTTTAAGATTGTGAGAGCACGAAGTGCGGAACAATCTGGTATCATAAACAAAAACAGGAGACTTCCCCTTCCAGGTCTCCTGTTTATACATTATTGTGCATTTTTCACACTTCCTTTTATCTCTGCTGCAGATAATCATCCTGCCATAAAATCCTTCGTATACAATTATCTGCTTCTGTTTCATCTCTCCCCCTGAAACAAATGGTCAGAACCCCATTTAAACCAAAACCTTTTAATTCTTCATACTGCTTTAAATTTGCTGTTTTTTTATCACTGGTTACGAAAATGTCACAATCAAAACGGTTGGCAGTCTGGATCAGATACGAGATTGGGATCGGACTCAGAGCCTTTTTCCTTACGTTCAAACTCCTGGTTACCATTCACATCACCTCAATTTCAAAAAAACCACAGCATGTTCCACTCCTTCTACTGAATTATTATATTCCCCTTTCATCTATAATAGCACTATTTTTTGTAGAAAACAACGAATTTTTCATTGTTTTTCTTATTATTTTTGTTATCGGATTACAATTCATGCATTATTTGCAGACAAGCGAATATGCCGGTTATTTTGTAAACGATGCACTTAGGTATCGGCAGCTACGGATGCACCTGCAACTGCCCATTTGTAGTTCTGTATGGCCTGCTGGAGAGCCAGGTCTGCACATTTATAACCAGACTGTGCCTGAAGCCATGCAAGTTCCTGCTGCATGTACTGGATGCTGCTTAACATACCGTTTGCCTTCTGGATCTGTGCTGCCTGCCATGTGATCTGACCGCTTTCGCAGGCTGTTTTTGCTGCTATATAAGAAGCATTTTTTTCTTCCATTGCGTCGTACAGTGCCTGGATATTGGAGCGGACATTTTCTTCGGAATATTCTACGTTTCGTAACTTGTTTGCAGTCTGTGTGGTAGTCTTTGAGGTACGGATCTGCAGGTCTGTCATTCCACCACCGGTCTGACTTCTTAAACTGATCAGTTCGTAGTTATTATTTACTGCTTTTTCTTTGTCTTCTTCGATATTTACAGTGGCAATATAAGATGGATCTGCAGCAGGTACTTCTCCGAATACCGGGTCAGATGCCTCATCGTATCCGGTAAAGGAGCAAAGCATCTTACGGATCTGCTCTATTCCTGCGTCCAACTGGTTTAACTGGGACTTGCCGGAGGAAAGGCTTGCTGCTGCGGAAAGTACATCTGCATCTACTGCCATTCCCTGTGCCTGCATGGTATCCTGCATCTGTTTTGCTGCTGTTGCCAGTTCTACGCCTTTTTCTGCTATGGTACGCTGGGATAAAAGCTGCTGATACTGGTTCAACATCATTTCTACGTTAAGGATCAGGCTGTTTGCCTGGCGATCGATCTGTTTTTCAGAAGAAGATTTTCTGCTTAAAGTACGGTCCATATTATTGGCTGCTGTACGCATCTGATTAGCAGTTTTCCTCAGTGCTTTTGCGGTAGCTTTGGAGATCATCTGGTCCATGCCGCTCTGTTCTTTTGCCAGATCTTCCGCTGCTTTTGCCTGAGAAATAAGATCATCTGCCATCGTCCTTTCGTTGACCGGGATCTGTCCCTGATCTTCATTCATTCCGCGGACCATGTTATAGGCACTTTTAATAGGACCATAGTATTCTTTTACTCTGTCACCTATTTCGTCATAGTCTAACTGGTTATCTGCAAGACGCTGCTGTTTCGCCGCATAGTCGCCGGAAGGATTTTCTTCTGCTGCCAATACCTGAAAGGGAACGGACACTGCCAGCAGAAATGCCATAATGACCGCTGTCATGGATCTTAAATGATTTTTTTTCATTTTTTCGTCCTTTCTTTATGTACTATTTCTTTATGTACTCTCGAAATCTTTTAGTTTGAAGTAGTAAGTCCTTTTACATTCCAGTCATAGGCTTCTAATGCAAGGAGAAGCTGAAGTTCTTTTGTGTTTACATCGTTTTTAGCTGCTGTATAGGTGTTTAATGTGTTCTGATACTGCAGACTGGTCTGGCTTCCTACTGCCAGATTTGCCTGCGCAATGTTTAAGTTAGCCTCGGCTACCTGAAGCTGGGCTTTTGCTGCGTTTAGGGCATCTCTGGTAGTAAGTACGGTGTTGTACTGTGTTTTTAAGGAACGAATGGCTGTATTTTTTGCATTTGTAAGAGTTGACTGGTTTGATTCGATCAAGTCCTGACTGGTTAAGTTACCTGCTTTTTTTGTGTAATATTTTACATCGTAGTTATTGTCAATAGCTGTCTGAGCATCTGCATTTGGATCTAATGTATCTACTCGGGATAAGTCTGGCTGAGGTACTTCTCTAATCTCAGGCTGCGCATCTGCGCTCCATCCTAACATAAGGCACAGGTTTCTGTGTACATTTTCCTGACTCTTTTTGGCTGTTAAAATAGCGCTGTCCTGATCCTGAACGCTCTTTAATGCTGTAAGAACGTCTGTCTGGGTGGCCATTCCTACGGAATACTGTGCCTGGGTTGCTTCATACTGTTTCTGGAGCAGATCTCTGGTACTCTGAAGATTTTCCAGGTTGTATGCGGACTGCTCTAAGGAAACCATCATTTCCTGTGCCTGATAGACCAGTTTTGCTTCCTGCTGGTCATACTGGATCTTTTCCATGTCTGCGTCTTCGTAGTTGTTGTCTGCCTGCTTTGTTAAAAGGCCTGCGGAATAACGCAGAGAAGCCCAGGTTACATCGTTGTCTGCGCTGTCTGCCTGATCCCAGATATCATCGATATCGCTCATATAGTCATCATAGATATCGTTTAAATTTTTGTTTTTCTGGTCTTTGTAGGTGGAACGGTTGCTTAATACAGTTGGATTGTATTCATGAATCAGATCTGCCAGCTCTCCGTATTCCATAATATTATCACGTAATGCGGCCCATTTTTCTGCAGAGTAGGCAAATTCTGGTGTCAGGCTTTTTTTGTAATCTACAATCTGAACGTCTTTAGGCTGGTATGTGTTATCATCCGGGCTGTTCTGGGCTGCCATTGCTGTAAGTGGTAATGACACGGACAGAATAGATGCCGTAAGAACAGCTGATAGCTGAGTTATTTTTTTTGTGATATTTTTCATGTTTGGTCTCCTCTAATAGTTTATGAGTGTTGTAAAATCCTAGTAGATCGTTTCATAAATAAGCAACCGGATTTGCAGACAAGTAAATAGGCTAATTATTTTGTAAACGATGTATTAGAACACATTCCCCGTTCCAGGATCTTCATTTCTTCTGTTAATACCTGGATAATGGTTTCTTTTTCGGATGGATCCTGGTAATACATTGCCATGGATTTGATCAGGATCATTAATGCCATATCTACTATGTAGCACAATGTTTCTACGGTTGTTGGGTAACGGTCTTTGTCTAAACGGTTATAGAGTTCTTCAATGAAGGATTTGTAAAGTTCGTCTTTCATCAAAAAGCTTCGGATACCAAACATCTGGTTCTGACCGGTTACGCTTAAGTCTGCCAGAAGATTTCTGTGTATCTGAAATGAGAGTCTTTCGCCTCCTGTTTTCATCCATTCTTTTAGCAGGCAGGTGCACAGGCGGAAGGGGTTTCCGTTTTCTTCTTCCAGATATTTAAATACTTTTTTTCTTAGGGTATCGCGAAATCCTCTGAGCATGTAGCGCATCAGGTCGTCTTTATCTTCAAAGTAGGTGTAGAAGCTTCCTCTGGAGATCTTGGCTTCTTTGATGATTTGGTTTATGGATGCTGCGGAGTAAGGAACTCTGGCGAATTCGTGGGCCGCTGCTTCTAGGATCGCATTTTTTTTGGACTCTTTCAGGTTTAAAAAACGCTGGGTTGGCATTTAGGAGCCTCCTTGTTTTCTTTTGTATGAATTATCGGGTGTTTAATCTGAAAAATCAAAACATGACATGGTGTTACTATGACATGTTGTCACTTTTGAGATTATATAGAGATTTAGATAGAATGTCAAGATTTGGAAAGATTAAATATTCGTAAAGATATGCGAATGGGATGCAGATTCGAGTGTGTGGTTCAAAAAAGCTCCGGCGTAGCTGCGCCGGAGCAAATGATAACAGTTTACATATTCTCTGTCTTTTCCACGATATAGACAGGGCGGTCTTTTAGTTCTGTAAACAGGATTGCAATGTATTCGCCTATAATTCCAATCAAGAGGAACATCATGGCGAACATAAAACAAAGAAGGACTACGATGGTGGCGTAGCCGCTTGGGGCGCCCTGACGTGTAAGTAATGTATAAAACATGATGAGTACGCCTAGTGCTGCTGAAAACACACCTGCATAAATTCCCAGTTTCAGTGGCATATTGGAGAAGCATAGTATGGTGTTTATGGAGAAGATGAACAGCTTTTTGATGCTGTATTTGCTTTGTCCGGCTACTCTGGCCCTTGCTTCGTACTCTATGTTGGTTTTCTTGAATCCTACGTTTTGTACATATCCCCGAAGGAAACGTACTTTTTCCCGATAGTTGTCTTTGAGGACCTGAGCTACGTGGTGGCTGATCGCAAAGAAGTCAGAGGCATTAGGCTCGAAATGAACATCGGAGATATGGTTAATAAGCCAATAAAAGCCCGAGGATGTTATATTTTTAACCAGCCCTGCCGACTGGTTTTTGGTGCGCACCATATTGATAACTTCGTAGCCGGACTCAAACTTCTCTATAATCTTTGGGATACATTCCGGGGGATGTTGGAGGTCTGCATCCATGCAGATGATCCCGTCTCCAGTACTATAGTCTATTCCTGCGATCATGGCTGCTTCGTGACCAAAGTTCCGTGAAAAACTGATCAGTTTTACATCATGGTCTTCCTGCGCTAATTCTTCCAGTATGCTTAAACTATTGTCTGCACTTCCATCATTTACAAATATAAGCTCATGTTCCAAACCAGATCTTCTGATCTGTTCCAGGATTTTATTTGTTTCTTTATAAAATTCCCTCAGTGCTTTTTCTTCATTGTACACAGATACAACCACTGATAGTTTACAAATCTCTTTTGGAGTTATATCACGATTGCTCTTATTGTTATTATTTTCTGCTGTATTGTTCATGAGTCATATACCTGTATTTGCAAACTGGAGTGGGTAGGAACTCTCTGCTCTTTTGGCGGAAGCTGCATATAATCCCCATATACTTCTTTCAGAACCGGATCCCAGCCCTTAGGGATCATGAGAGTCGTATCTTCAAATGGTGCATCTATTACTTCTTCACACCAGTCTTTATGAAGTGTAACGTAAAGATAATCTGGCTGATAATTGCTGTAATAGCGCAAATCTCCTTTACTATGTCTATCTTTAAGAGCAATGGCCCTCTGCATAGCAAATATTACTCTCATAGGGATCAGTTTACCAGCTGTTGCCAGTCCCCACACAAAAATTTTATGAATAAGACTATATTTACTATAATCCAGATTATGACGATGTCCCATTGCAAGGCCGTAAATGGCTTTATGCATAAAACGAGTGACCTCTGCTGCTGCCTTTCCTTTTGGCAACTTGTCCAGAATGAACAGGTCTACCCACAGGTGATTTAATTTTCCGTCATAGTAGTCCATCTTATCACTATCCGGATGCATGCGGCTTTTTTTATAGATAATACGTGGCGTAAAGTCATAAAAAGCCTTTCCCCCATGGAAACTGTCTGGTTCTACCAATTCCATTGTATCAGGAAGTTCTCTTCTCACAACTTTTTTAAATGCCTCAAACTGATTTCTCGTAAATACAATGTCTGCATCATCATCCCAGGGAATAAATCCTTTATGACGCACTGCCCCGATCAAAGTTCCCGCATCCAGAGCATATTGGATCTTATATTTTCTGCAAATGCGGTCTATTTCTTTAAGGATGGTCAGATTGGCAGAATGAACTCTGCTCATGTCATAACCAACACAGTCCTTAATACCGATACCACTGATATTATTGACACTGACATTACTATTCCCGCCTTCGTTGTTCTGTACAGTATTTGTGTTTTCTATATTTTCAGCCATATAACCGTTCCCCTCCTTTACCAAATACCTCTACTGTTGCGCCCAGCAAAGCTGGCCGCAGGCCCTTCTTTTTCCTTACTCACTCCAGTATTGTAGAACTGAGGAAAGGGAGCCGCTTCATTTTTGCAAGTGTCCACATCTTGAGCGCAGCTGTCCGAATGCAGCGGACATAGTCCGATGCAGGCGAACAGGTGCATGTCGAAAGCCAGTGGACAATGCAAAAATGGAAAAAGGCTTCCTTTCCTCAGTTCGGACCTTTCACGACAAAACACTATGGCCCGCAATCACTTTTAGCTCTCACAACTCTTTCGCAACTACTTCCCAATAGCTTCCCGGATCGTCTTAGCCATAAAATCGATCATCTCATCATTCATTCCCGGATAAACTCCAACCCAGAATGTATCCCGTAAAATCCTCTCCGTATTCTCCAGCTCACCCACAACACGATACCCGGTCCCAGACGCTCTCATCTCATCAAAACAAGGATGCTTAATCAGATTTCCCGCAAACAGCATACGAGTCTGTACACCCTTGCTCTCAATATACTGAACCGTTGCATTACGATCTGTTCCTTCCTTGCATGTAATCAAAAATCCAAACCAGCTGGGATTAGAATGTGATGCTGCTTCTGGAAGGATCAGTTTATCGGTACAGTCAGCCAGCGCAGCCTTCAGTCTTGCAAAATTGTGACGGCGACGTTCCACAAAAGATGGGAACTTGTCTAACTGAGCACATCCAATAGCCGCCTGCATATCCGTAGCCTTCAGATTATATCCCAGATGAGAGTACACATACTTGTGGTCATATCCCACCGGAAGTTTACCATACTGGCGGTCAAAACGGTGTCCGCACAGGTTATCATGTCCCGATGGACAGATACAGTCTCTTCCCCAGTCACGGAAAGAACGGATGATCTTATTTAAAAGTGGGCTGTTGGTATACACAGCACCGCCTTCTCCCATAGTCATATGATGAGGCGGATAGAAACTGGAAGTTCCGATATCTCCTACTGTACCGCTAAAATGTACTACTTCTTTTCCGTCCTCTTCCATTGTATACTGTGTTCCTAAAGCGTCACAGTTATCCTCAACCAGCCACAGATTATATTTATCACAAAATGTCTTTACAGCCTGCAAGTCAAATGGATTCCCCAATGTATGGGCGATCATAACTGCTTTTGTCTTCTCACTTCTTGCCTCTTCCAGCATATTTACATCAATATTATACTGTGGAATCGTCACGTCAACAAAGACAGGTACTGCACCGTACTGGATCATTGGTGCTACTGTTGTTGGGAAACCACAGGCAACCGTGATCACTTCATCTCCACGATTTACACGACGGTCTCCAAGGAGCGGCGAAGTCAGTGCCATAAATGCGATCAGATTTGCAGAAGAACCGGAATTAACCAGAGAACAGTAACGTACCCCCAGGTATTCTGCCAGTTTCTTCTCAAATTCATCCGTATAACGGCCGGAAGTCAGCCAGAATTCCAGGGAACTGTCTACCAGGTTGACCATTTCGCTGTGGTCATAAACTCTGGAGGCATATGGAATGCGGTCTCCTTCTTTGTATTCTTTTTTCTTATGGAATGTGTCGCAGTAATCAGCTACCAGATCCAGGATCTGTTTTCTTGCTTCTGCTTCTGTTGTATGTTCAAACATAGTTTTTTCTCCTAATTAACATCTTTACAATTTTGCAACCGGAATAGGATAACGCTTCCTAAAAACATCTTAAGCGAAGAATTCCCGGATCTGACGGTCTGTTACTTCTAACATGTCTGCCCCGTTTAAATATTCCTTAGACCATTCTACGGTCTTCTCAACAGCTTCTTTTACTGTATATCTTGGTTTCCAGCCAAAGACAGTTTTGATCCTGGAGCAGTCTAATTTCAGAAAATTGGCTTCATGCGGACCACCAGCCCATTGGTTTTCCCATGTCATTTTCTCTCCCCAGGCAGTACAGAACATATCCGTCAGATTCCCCGTGGTGACACAGTCTCTGTCATCCGGACCTACATTATAATAACCCTGATATTTGCCGTCTTTATACTGTTCCATAGCAATCGTCAGATACACCGCCAAAGGCTCTAATACATGCTGGTACGGTCTGGTGGAATGTGGATTTCTTACCCGGATCGGTTTTCCTGTTGTTGCCGCACGGATACAGTCCGGGATAATACGGTCACTTGCAAAGTCACCACCACCGATCACATTTCCGGCACGGGAAGTGGAAATAGCGCAGCGTCCGTCCTCAAAGAAGGACTTTTTATAGCTGTGAGTTACCAATTCAGAACATGATTTACTGTTGGAATAGGGGTCATAACCATCTAATGGGTCGCATTCCCGGTATCCGTATTCCCATTCTTTGTTTTCATATACTTTATCGGTGGTTACATTTAAGAATGACCGTACAGTGTCAGTAAGGCGGACACATTCTAAAATGTTTACGGTACCCATAACGTTAGTTTCGTATGTGTAGACCGGTTCTTTATAGGATTCTCGAACAATGGGCTGTGCTGCCAGGTGGAAAACCACATCTGGTTTTACCTCGTCAAACACGCGGCGCAAATGTGCCAGGTCTCTTACATCTCCAACAACGCTGTGGATGGTATCTTCCAGTCCTGCGATTTCAAAAAGCGCCGGATCTGTAGGCGGATTTAAGGCATAACCGGTTACCTGCGCGCCTGCCAGTGTCAGGATGCGCACCAACCAGGAACCTTTAAAACCGGTATGGCCTGTAACCAGTACTTTTTTCCCTTGATAGAATGATGTTAATTCCTCTAATGTTACTATCATAATTGCTCCTTAGTCTTTCCAGATTTTCCATGGTGCTTTTCCTGACTGCCACAGTTCTTCCAGTTTTTTCATCTCTCTCTGGGTATCCATGCACTGCCAGAAACCGCCGTGATAGAAAGACTTCATCTGGCCTTCTGCCGCCAGCTTCTGCATCGGTCCCTGCTCGAAAATGGTGGAATCTCCTTCCAGATAGTCGAAGATCTCCGGGTTCATTACCATGAAACCGCCGTTGATGAGAGCGCCGTCATTATCGTCTTTTTCACGGAAGGAAAGGACCGTATTGTCATCTGCAATGTTTAACACGCCTTTGGACTGTCCCAGATTCACGGTGGTAATGGTTGCGATCTTACCATGGGATCTGTGGAAAGCTACCAGTTCGTTTAAGTCTACATTGGAAACTCCGTCACCATAAGTGAGCATAAATGGCTCATCTCCAATATATGGCTGGATGCGTTTTACACGGCCGCCGGTCATGGTATTTAAACCGGTATCTACCAGTGTAACTTTCCACGGTTCGGAATAGTTATTGTGTACTTCCATGCTGTTATTTGCCAGATCAAAGGTTACGTCGGATGTATGCAGGAAGTAATCTGCGAAAAATTCTTTTACAACGTACTGCTTATATCCCAGACAGATTACGAAATCATGATATCCAAATTCGGAATAATATTTCATAATATGCCAAAGGATCGGCTTTTCACCGATCTCGATCATTGGCTTTGGTTTTAAATGGCTTTCTTCGCTGATCCTGGTGCCGAAGCCGCCTGCTAAGATAACAACTTTCATTTTCAATCTTTCCTCCAAGATTTCATTTGTACGTTCTCATCATTTGAGAGAACATCATTATCATCATCATTATTTATTCCTGAAAATGTTCAGGTGGTTTTCTTCCAGGATCCGGAACGCTTCCTGGATTTTTTCAGTACCTTTATGGTATTCGTAAAGGTTATCTATTTCTTTGGAATGTTCTTTTAGTTCTTCTTCTGTCATGGCTGGAATAGACGGCGCCATTTCTGCCATTTTTTCAAAGTTTTCTTCTCTATAAGGTGCTTTCTGTATCTCACGATAAGTAGTATAACCATTTCCCAGAAGGATTGCAATACAGAAGGCCGTCTCAAGGGCAGGGATTGCCCGTTTTAACTGCGAACCGTCAATGTGTTTCCCGCGTATTTTGGACGCAAGGGCAAAGGTGAGAAGGATCCCCAGCACACCTACCTGAAACTGCAGTGCATAACGAGAACTTAAGGCATAATCTTCTTTTTCAAAAATGTAGCGTGAAAGGAAAATAAGAAGGTGGTTTGCCCCGCCGGATACAAGAAGTATGAGAGGAAAAAGTGTTTTTTTATACAGTTTAAGACTTAGGTTTAACCACAGAGACCACAGATAGCCAGCCATGAGTATTACCCCCAACAGGTAAGTGATTTTGTTGGAAATACAACCGTTTTGGATCCACTGCTGTAACTCTTCTCCTCCGATGAACATTCCGGCAAGGGATTTAAGGATAAACCGTACCGGAAATGTAGGATGATCGGCTAAGATCTGTCCCATTGACCGTCCGGTGGCTCCTGCATGTTCTTCTACTGCAAAGGAGTTGCTTAGGATGTAGAGAAGAAGGGGGGCAATTGTACAGACAAGAAATGTGATGTATTCTTTTCGCCTGGAACCACTGTCTAACAATGCCGCTGCACCGGATGCCAGTATCATGACTGCCGCATAGATGGCGCAGTAAGGTCCTGATGTTCCCAGAATGATCAGCCACGGAAGCAGCATGAGCATTTTTTTGTCCCATTTTCCCTCTTCACCACGGTAATACCTGTCGAAAAGGATCTGGTGGTAATAAAAGCAGGCAAAGGCGAAGAAATGGGACCAGCCACTTCCATTGGTGAGCATCTCCCATTTGTTCAGGCTGAACATGACTATCATGAAGGCTGTAAACCAGATTACGCTGACTTTCATCTGACGGCAATAGACAGAAAAACTCCAGGCTGCAAGGCCTACGCTTATGGCTCCTAATACCCTGTCAAAGGTGATGGAATAGCCGAAAAGTTTTACATTTATGATCCGGGCCAGATAGTTAATGGGGATACGTGTTAATACATCTGCCACAAAGAATTTCTTTGGGTTGCATACATCCGGAAGATAGCTGTTTACCAGACGAATATAGTCGGAATAGACCACATCGCAGGCTGCACTTTTGATATACCACAAGAGAAAGGCAATACCCAAAAAGGGTATGAACCAGAGAGCAGCATCTTCTATGGTATTTCTCCTGTTTTGTTCCCTGTTATTGGGAAGTTTCATGAATTTTTCCTCCACTACGGTGTTGTAATATGCACGATAGCTGCCAGACGGTCATCGCCTCTCTGTTCTCTGGCATTTTGCATATAAAAATTATAGTCAAATTCCAGATGGACTAACTGCCACGGCTCTGCCTGAAGCGTAGTCTCTACTACACTGGAGTGAAGAGGCAGTATGCGGGCCGGTTCCTCATCTTTTGTAATAGTAATGGCTTCTCCGCCACTCATTACACCTGGATACATGAACTCCAATTTGATTTCTCCGGTGGAACCTGCCATTACGGTAAGGGATGCATGTTCATCCATCCAGTCATCGGAGTAATAACCATAATCCACCTGCAGTTTCAGGCTGCGGACAAAATCAGTAATATCCTGATATGCATTATGAGCCGGATCTTCCCGGAGCACCAGCATCTGGTCATCTACCTGCCCAATGTCACGTATGCTGTCTATAAATTCTACTTTTGTACCTTCTGCCTTCATTTTGGGATCAAATACTTTAAAGAAAGTGCGGGCTGTAAAATCACTCATTTGATAGCTGTTTCCCATGATATAAATGGTCTTTGTGAAAATGTCATCCCCATATTTTTCATAGGTTTGCTCTGCCAGTGAATTATAGCGCAGCTGGTCTGGCCACAGATACAGTTTGGGATAGCAGCTGCGGTAGAACAGTTCTGCCGGAAACATAAGCAGCACATAAAGTGCGAAAAGGATCCCCCATGGCCACACTCTTTTCAGGTATAGTTCTTTTTTTATGCCCTGCGTCAATTCACCATAAATGTAGGACAGAAAGAGCAATGCTCCGGCTAAGGACACGTATACCCAGCGCATTTCTACACGGATCGTCACACTGGAGCAGACGATGTTTAAGGCAATAAAGCCGACAAAGAGCATGGTGTTGAACAGAATACTCCATTTATGCTCTTTCTGTTTTTCTGTAATGAATTTCACTAAAAATGCCAGTACCATGATAAGGATCATCACATCTGACATTCCGATCAGACCTTTGATCCACATGGGACTATCGCTCCATGGGCATCCATTTAAGTGTTCAGGTCCTGCATTAATCCCGAAAACATAGGCCGCCTGGCTGAATGCGAATTTGATTACCTGGGGAATATTTAATGTGTCAGCTACCTGGGTTCCGCCGGTTCCGGCCGGAAGAACGGAGCCAATGGTAACGGCACGGATCAGCTGTACCATTCCAAAGGAGATGACTGCACTGAGCCAGAGAGATATTTTTCTGCATTTTTTAATGATAAGGACCAGTAATAATAGCGGCAGCAGTGCCATATAGCGCTCATGTACAAAACATACTCCGAAATACAGCAGGCTTGCAAAGTAAAAGCTGTTTTCTCTGTTTTCTTCGTTGATATAGCGGTACAGGTTCCAGAGAATAGAAACAGCCATCCAGAGAGCCATTGTCTCCATCAGCCCTAAAACCTGTCCGATCTGGTAATATGCCATGCGACTGGCCAAGAACATGGCTCCTGTAAAGAAGCCAATCGCTTTCGCCCGTGAAAGCCGCCATCCAATGGAATACAGATACCAGGACAATGCTGCATTTAGCAATATGTTGATGGGTACGAATAGGGATACGTGGTTTCTTACCACTGCCATCTCAAACCATGCTGCAAGATAATAAAGAAAGCGGAAACGGGTGCTTCCCATGGGAAATACATATTCAAAGAAGCTTTGTTCGCCATAACAGGACCAGAAATACAGATCGTCCATATAAAGGCCTTTGATCTGTATCCCATGATTTACCCACACTGCTAACCCTAACAGAAGTCCCATAAAGATCACATGGTCCTTCCACTGGTATTGTTTCTCCATTCTGGAAAATCCGATTCTGAATTTAACTCTTTCCCTGGTGTCCAAAATTCTGCCTCCTTATTGCAGCCCGATAGCAGCCCTATATTAAAACGTGTTCCGTTGCTTATTCGCAGTTTATCTTCATGCTGTAGGTATCCCGGAACAGCTGCAGCGATTTTTCATCTGGTTCTTTAAATGGGTGGTCCAGATCCACTCTGGCCAGCATATTTCCCCATTCAAATGTAAGGTCTTTTAATGTTCCTTCTGCGATCATATCTTCAATGATCTGGGCGGCTCTTGGCTGGTCCGCCAGATAGCCCGCCTGTACATAGATATATTCGGTCCCGGCCCATTTTAAATATTCTTCAAAATACGCCAGTTTTTTTACAAGGTATACATCTCCGCCACTTCCTGTTATATCATAATAACTCTGGACGTTGCAGTCCATATCCAATACCTGTGGGTGGAATCCAAAAGCCACTACCCGGTTTCTTTTTGTAAGCCGTGAGCACAGTTCCTTACAGCCTCTGCGTTCCCAGCTTTCATGCCTGTAACGGCGGTGATCATAATATCCCTTACCAGACAATTTAAAAGGTGTAAAACCCGAACAGCCAGCCCAGCTGGTAGAGGATGCAATCAGTGTGTTAAAAAGGAGAAATGGGATGGCCAACAGACAGATGCCGATCCGCAGGGAATGACTGCCTGACGACCTTATTTTATAGCCTATGCATCTGCTCTCACCATCACCTTCCGCAGTTGGAGCAGTGTTTTCTTTCTCTTCTATTTTGAACCATTGTCCCGTGATCCGTACGGTACTGATGACTACCACTGCATACACCAGTATGAAATAGTTCCCATCCACCTGGGAAAGTGTATAGATGCTGGCTATAGAACCAAACAGCAGCGTGATCATAAGAAAACCGTCAAAAAAATCCAGCTGTGAAATCTTCTGATGCTTTATTACTCTTGTTATTACCTGAAAGATCCAGAATAACAGTAGCGCTGTTATAAGTACCGTTCCCCATGCGATGATCACATGGTCCATATCTTCTCCTGCAGGAGAAATGAGGATTCCCTTTAAACGTACCAGCAATCTGCTTATTTTTTCCTGTGTAGAAAGAACAGAAGAGTCGCCGATCACATGTGAAAAGTTATAGGGGTATTTTACCTGAAAGCCTATTTTTTCACAGAAGTTGGCAAATACGGATGTTACCGGAACTCCTGTAAGAAGCCAGGTGCGATACCATAATCCTGCAGTTGCAAACGTCGGAAGAATCCAGGTTAAAAAGCCCCTTTTATCCTGTTTTCCTGCTTTTCCAAAAATAAGCAGGCATACCATTCCCACACCACCTAAAGCAGTGGAAAATACAAGGGCTGTTGGTTTATATACAAGAGAAAGGATATATACAGATCCTGCAAAGATGAGCCATGGAGCACCTGTCCACGTTTCTTTTTCAGCTGCTCTGCCTGCTCCCTGCAAAGTATTTGCAGAAGTATCATTCTTTCTGTCTGCTTTTGTAATTGCCAGGCACAGCATATCGTAAATGATAAGCTGACACATCAGCGTTATGCTGTCACTTTTGGCTGAAACTGCCATATTCATGATGCCCGGGACCGCACTAATCAGCGCTCCCGTCCAGAAACCAGCTGTTTTTCCACCGAAGCGTGCCCCTATCACTGCAGCAGTTATCACACTGATCACCGTTGTCCAGAAAGTAAAGGAAAGTACAAAGCCATAGGTTGGTGTACCTGCTAATGGAAGTACCAGTACTTCTGCTCCTTTGCTGTAGGTATATACCAGATTGATCAGTCCCAGGTTCTCATAAATTCCTTTTCCATTATCCAGTACATAAGCAGAGCGCAGACCATAGTGAAGAGAATCGTAGTCCAATTCATGGTTTAACCGCCCCGCCTGGAGAAAGAACATGGTAAGAACAAATGCAAACAGTACCGCCTGCAGCACTGTTTGCGGCATGATCCGTTGGAACCGGTCTTTATACCTGCACATTGCATTTTTGGTCTTCCCGTTCTGTGCATATGCAATCTGCCGTTTTTTCTGTTGGTTATCCACAAGGCTGCGAAAAATCTTTCTGTTTTTCCACAGCCAGATTCCTGCGATCCACACAATTGCTGCAGCCGCTATCTTTCTCCACAGTTCGATTCCGCCATGTCCGGTAAGAGAAACAGCACATACGATGACTATCCATACCGCACTTCCAGTAGTCAGTCCCAGAAGAATCTTCTCCCACACAGGTAGCACATATCTACGTTTTTTTTCAATTTTTTCAAAATAGCAATTATTGATACGGATGCCATATTTTATCAATGTTCCCATCCAGACAGCGGCTCCGATCAGAGATATCAGTATTCTGTGTCCCCAGAGAAAAAGCAGCCACCCGGGTATAAGTCCTGCCAGCACTTTATTTTTTCTGTACTTTACAGCCAGACACAGCCACCACAGATTCCACAAAAACAGGACAGACAGTTCCGCAAGCATCCATCCTGTTTCTTCTTTTTGTAATGTTATCCCCACAGATCCATGAAGTATAAGGCTATTTGCGGCTGTTCCTATAAGAACAGCTGCTGCCAGCCAGAATACAGCCAGCAAAATACCTGTTTTCCCTTTTTTACTCCCCATTTTTAACCTGTTCCTTTAATTATCTAATCGTCGTACTCTTTATAAGCGGAAGAATATCCCCTCATGATCAGTTTTACTACCGGCTTTGGCCAGAATCTGGCAAACATCTCTGCCTCTTCTTTTGCTCTCCTGTTGTCTTTGATGCAGGCATTTGTGGTAGCCCCCTCATGAACCCGGTAATAGATCAAAGGTTTCTCCACACAGATAAATCTGCCTTTTTCTCCTGCCAGCTGTACCATGTGGTCCCAGTCTAAAGCAAACTGATATTCAGACTGGACAAATGGCTCTCCTAACAGCTTTTTGCTGTAGGTAGTTGCCGGGCAGCAGATAGGATTGCCAAGAACCAGGGGCATTATTTTTATGAATTTTAAACTGTTAAGACTGTGAAAACGCAGAGGGAGGCGCAAAAGACGTTTCACCCACAGCATTTTATCTCCAGTGAGCACCTTTTTGTTTTTCACAATGGCATAATCAGAGGTAAATACTGTCATATCCGGGTATTTTTCAGCTGCCTTTAGCAGTTCTTCCCCATAGTTTTTGCAGTACATATCGTCCTGATGGGCTATGGTGACAAACTCGGCATCTGCCATGGAATAGGCATAATTCCAGTCGTCACGGATATTACTCTTTCCTTCACGGATATAGTAGGGAAGATCGTATTTTTTTGCCATCTCTGCTAAAAAAGGACTTGGCGTGGATGTGCACAGAATCACCGGTGAAACCACGTTCTGTGCTTTTAATGACTTAATGCAGCTTTCCAGATAAGGTGAATCCCCATAGGCAGGTATTGCATATACATGCTTATGACTCATAAAAACGGTCCTCCAGCATCAGGCACAGTGCATGGTATACAGGAAGATGAAGTTCCTGGATTTTAAAGGTCTCCTGCTCTGGAACTACGATGGAAACATCGGAAAAGCCTTTGATCTTTCCGCCGTCACGGCCAGTCAGCCCGATTACGGTTACACCCAGTGCTTTTGCCGCAATTGCTGCATAAAGCACATTTTTAGAATTGCCGGAAGTAGTGATTCCCAGGAATACATCGCCTTTTTTAGCATATCCATACAGCTGCTGTGCAAAGGTGAGATCTCCGTTTACATCATTAGAGTAAGCGGTAGTCAGGGCACAATGACCGGTAAGAGCAATAGCCGGAAGTCCCCCCTGAAGGTTTTCAGCCAGCTTTTCACCCATCTGCGGATCTGCTGCTTTTAAAGCCTTAGCCAGTTCTTCTGATACAGGGCGGTGTTTTACAAAGCCTTTCATCAGTTCTCCTACAATATGTTCACTGTCGGAGCAGCTGCCGCCGTTTCCTGCAATCATCAGTTTTCCGCCATTTTCATAGCAGTCTCTTAAGATCTCATATGCTTTAAGAATATCGCCCTTTACCGGCTCAAGGACCGGATAACGCTGTACTAATTCATCTAAAAATCTAAGTTCCTTCATATACCATTTTCTCCTTTTGCCAGAACTTTCTTTTTTCCGAAGTTTCTTATTCCAGACCGTATTTCTCCGTTTTTATTTCCTGAATCTTATTTCCGATCCAGGATCCACTGTGCGGCCTGGTCAAAATCCGCTGCATAATGATCATAAGGTGGTTTTGCCCCTTTTTCCTGCTGTTCTTTATGAAGCCCTGCCCCATATCCGGTTCCCACCAGAATGGAAGTAACACCAAATCTCTGTCCGGCTTCTGTATCAAGAAGCTTATCCCCGATCATATAGGAATCAGCCTTATCTACCGGAAAATCTTTTTCTGCCCGTTCAAACATGCCTGTTCCCGGCTTGCGGCAATTGCACACTTTTTTATATACGCCAATGCCATGCATTGGATGGTGGGGGCAATAATAAAAGGCATCAATTTCCGTCCCTTCTGCTTTTAAGAGCTGGTTCATATACTGATGAAGTACTTTTACGTCTTCTTCTGTATAATAACCTCTTGCCACTCCCGCCTGGTTGGTGACAACGATCAGTTTATAACCGGCATCCTTTAATTTTTTCAAAGCCTGGGGCACTCCTGGAAGAAGCTTCATATCTTCGGTTTTATGAAGATAGTTCACCTCTTCGTTTAATGTGCCGTCCCGGTCTAAAAATACTACTTTGTTTAATGTATGTTCCACAATCTTGTTTTCCATTTCTGCCTTTATTTCAGGTCAAAACAGTATTCTCCGTTTGGCATCTGCACTTTTACCTTGTCATACTGCCAGCGGTCTTCATCTGCCACCCAGCTCTGGGCACCACGAAGCTCAAAGTTCCAGTCAGCCAGCTGTCCGCCCATAGCTTCCATACGGGCTGCCACTTTATGACGCACATTGTATGGGCAGTACATTAACAGGTACCCGCCGCCGCCTGCGCCTAAAAGCTTTCCGCCAAGAGCACCTGCCTTTAATGCTTCTTCATACAGTTCGTCAATCTGTGGATTGGAAATCTTATTGCTCATACGCTTCTTGCTCTGCCAGCCGTAGTCTAACAATTTTCCAAAGCTGTGGAGATTGCCCTTTAACAGCTCATCCTTCATAGCATAAGCCAGTGCTTTTACCTCACACATAGCATCAAAAGCGTCTTTTTTCTCGTAGTTCTGCACCTGATCTTTGATGATATTAGCTGAAACATGGATTTTTCCGGTATAACATAACAACAGGTTATACTGCAGTTCATGGATAATGTCTTTTTTAATGCGCAGCGGGTTTACTACTACGTTGTTGCGCCCATGAAACTCCATAAAGTTAAAGCCGCCGAATGTGGCCGCATACTGATCCTGGTATCCGCCGTCGATCTTTAAATCTTCTCTCTCAACTTCATATGCCAGATCAGCCATTGCATAGGCATCTAACATAACGCCCTTCCAGCGGGCCATAGCAGTCAGCATTGCCACCATAACCGTAGAAGAGGTTCCAAGTCCTGAGCCCGGAGGTGCATCGCACTGTAAGTAAACTTCGCAGCCCTGCTTGATATCCATTGCCTTTAAAGCAGCTGTTACCAGATCCAGACGTCCGTCATAAACGTAGTTTTCTCTTGCGTTGTATTTTACGGTCATATCGAAATCCAGAGAGTGGACGATGATCTGGTCATCCTCTCTTGGTACGATAGAACAATATGCGTATTTATTAATAGTACTTCCGATAATAGCACCGCCCTGCTGTTCGCAGAATGGTGCTACGTCTGTGCCGCCGCCTCCAAAGCTGACGCGAAGGGGTGCTCTGCCTCTGATCACCATACTTTTCTTCTCCTTTAATGTACAACTCCTGTTTTTACATCTTCCCGGAACTGGAAATAAGCTTCCGGGATACCGATATCGATGAAATAGCCGTCATTGACAAAGCCGCCCAGCTTCTTTCCTTCTGAAAGCCACTTTGGGATCATCTCATTTTCAAGAGATACTTTGCCTTCCGGGATTTCCTCTAACAGGCTCTTTTTCATCAGATAAATGCCGCCGTTAATGGTTCCCGGCATCGGATCGGCTGTTTTTTCATTAAACCCGGTGAGAATGCCATTTTCATCTAAAATAGCTTTGCCATAGCGGGAAACATCCGGCACCTGGCGCAGCACCAGAGCCATATCCAGGTTCTGGTCGTCCTGCTGCTTTGTCAAACGGGTATAATCGATCTGGTAAAAGGTATCTGCATTTAACACATAAAAACAGTCTTCGGTAATGAATTTTCCTGCGTTTTTAATGGCGCCTGCTGTGCCTAACAGAGTTTCCTCATAGGCATAATAAGCATGAAAGCCGAATTCACTTCCGTCTTTAAAATATTCTTCCACCATGGAACCTTTGTACCCTACAGCGAAAATGATCTCTGTAATACCGCTGCGCACCAGTTCCCTGGTCACATATTCCATAAATGGTTTATCCTCGATCAATGCCATTGGCTTTGGACGGTCGCTTACAACGCTGCGAAGCCTGGTTCCCAAACCGCCGGCTAATAAGATTGCCTGCATTTTTCTTCTCCTGTTCTGTTTTCCTTGTCCGCAGTGCTGACCTCCAAATGCGGCAAAAAACCTGAATTTTATTCGCACGGTTCATTGCTATCACGAAAAGTCCTCTTCAATTACTTTCCATGCCCCATTCATGCTGAAATGTTCCCTGATATACTTCTGGGTTCCTTCGCACATCCGACGGCAGCGGTCATTATCCTGATACAAAGCTACGGTCTTGTCTGCAAATGTCTTTGGATCATCTTCTACTTCAAGAACCTGCTCTACCTGTGGGATGCCTTCTGCACCGGTGCTGGTAGTAATGATCGGTGCGCCGTTGTAGATTGCCTCTACTACTTTGCCCTTTACACCTGCGCCGTAACGCAGCGGAACGACTACTACCTTGCAGGAAGCATACAGACTTGCCAGCTCTTCCTCGCTTACAAAGCCCTTGATGATAATGCCATTTCCAGGCTGCTCTAAGGCCTTGATCTCATCTGTTACCTTAGAACCGACTACATAGAATTTAATATCCGGCAGCTGCTCTCTGATATGTGGGAAGATCTCCTTTGCAAACCAGAGCACAGCATCTGCATTCGGTGGATGCGCAAAACCGCCTACAAACAGCAGTCCTTCTCTCTTGGCGAAGTCTTCCTGGATATTGGTCAGGAACTGGTCATATACATAAGCTGTAATGGCCTTTGCCTTGATTTCTGGGGCAATCGCATGGATGGCGTTGATCTCCACATAAGACGGATAATAGGAAATAGCCGCCTTGCGCATCACGGAAAGTTCGATTGCCTTCCAGTAATCTGCCTCTCTCTTAATATCAATATCCCCAGTCAGCTCATATTCACGGCCCAGACGTAAAAAGTGCAGGTCATGACCATAGTAGATCACCTTAATATTGGTATTTTCCTTAATAAAATCAACATATTTTGTAGCAATATGTGGTCTGTTCAGATAAGCAACATCGATCTCATCTTTATTTAATTTCAGCCAGTCCCAGAGACCGGTTGCCCAGTGATCTCCATAAAGGATCTCAATTCCCATCTGCTGAAGAGTGGTAGAATACGGCTCTTCGTGGAGGAAGTTATCTCCTAAGAACTTAACTGCATAGCCCTTCTTTAAGAACATTTTCAGGTACTGGTAGGTTGTCTTGGAACCAGCGTCTTTATCAAAAGTTGGAACGTAATGATCCACCACTAAAATGACTTTCTTGCCCTGACTGCGCTCTCTTGCGCGGAATGGGTTTGGATTTCCGTCATTGACGCACTGTTTCTTAAACTCCTCCGCCCATTTTTCCTTTAATTTCTGGCTGTTTTCCACCTGATAGCGCTTTAAGCCGGTACCATTTACATCCGTACCATTGGAAACACCCTCGAAATGGATCACCTTGGAAAGAGGCTGGTAAACCACTCTGTAGCCTGCTTTTCTCACCTCAAATGCCAGGTCAGAATCTTCACAGTAAGCAGGTGCAAAACGCTCATCAAAGCCGCCGATCTGCTTCCATAAGTCTACGGATAACAGGATCGCTGCACCGGAAATATAGTCAACATCTTTTACATAGTTATATTCTGCCTTATCCGGGTCATCCAGACGTCCGTAATTCCAGCCGGAGCCGTCACTCCAGATAATACCGCCAGCTTCCTGTAATCTTCCGTCCGGGTAAACCAGTTTGGAACCAACCATACCAATGGTATCATCCGACTCGATGAGCTTTACCAGAGAAGACAGCCAGCCTTCGGTTACCTTGGTATCATTGTTTAAGAACATGATATATTTACCTTTTGCAGCTTTTGCAGCCTGGTTGCAGTTGCGAAGGAAGCCCTGGTTGGTCTGGTTGCGCCGTATCACAAGACCGTCTACAAAACGGCCGATCTCTGCAGTCGCGTCTGTAGAAACGTCATCTGCAATAATAACCTCATAAGTCACATCTTTGGTGAATTCCAGAATGGACTGTAAGCAGGCATAGGTATAATGAATCTGGTTGTAACACGGAATGACAATGGAAACCATAGGGTTCTCATACTGTGGAAAAGAAAGATGTCCGCCGGTCAGATAGCCGTCACCAATCTTAAAATCACCTTCAATGAGATTGCGTCCCTCTTTGGTTGCATACATTTTTCCGTATTTGACGGGGTGTTTTACAGTATTAAAGCTATAGTTTAAGATCTTACGCTTTCTGGTGCCTTTCGGGAATGCCTTATTTACCTGCTGGCCAAGTTTCCGGCGCATTTTAAATACAAGAGCTTCGTGGCCATTTAAGTAAGTAGCAAGCTTACCCAGTTCATTGATCTCATGGCGCAGATTCTTGATCATTACTTCCAGGTTGGTCACATGGTTATTGGTAAGGCGCAGAATCTCCTGGTCTTTCTTTACCTGGATATTGCGTTCTTCTACCTCAGCCTGAAGCTGGTTGATTCGCTCTCTTGCCTGAGCCAGTTCCTTTTCCTGGGCCTTTAACTCTTCCAGAGTCACTAGACGCTGCTTGTAATTGCCCATATATCCCTGAGTGCCGTCACCGTGTACCCAGGTCTGAAATGCCACTTCCATGGAAGCGTAGATTTCAGCCAGCTTCTCATCCATTCCAAATTCTTTTAAGAACTGAGCGGCATTTTCATAGTCTAACAGCCCTTCGTATTTGTAATAGAAGTAAACCAGATTGCGGTAGCGGACGAAACCAGCCGGGATTGGGAAGTCAAATACCCATTCATAATCCAGACAGTAAAGTCCGTCTTCCGTCTCCATCAGGTTTTCAAAAAGGCCGTCAATGTTGCTTACTTCGTAAGAATTATCCTGTAAGGAAAGGATCTCTTCCCTGTCACCAAATACTTCTTTAAACTGTTCTGTTGGTGCAAATGGTTCTTTCTTAAGAACTGCCTGTCCAAATACCTGGTCCATGGCAGCTTTTAAAGCTTCTACCGGCGCTTTTTTGCCGCTGATCTGCTCTCCTAAAAGCTCTGCCAGTGTTTTTCCCTTTAAAAATCCGAAACGCACTGCTTTTTTATCTTCCGAATAATGCGGCTCTAATGCCTTTACTCCCGGATTTACCTTGGACAGCTTTTCGTATTTTTCACTCATGGACTGGATATGGGCCTGTGCCTGCGCTGTAAGGGCTGTCTTTTCCACATATCGTTTCCCATTTTCTTCCAGAATTGCAGTACGGATCTGAAACTCTTCTTTTCTGGTGCGGTTATATTTTGCAAATACTGCCTTAAAAGAGTCTGCTCCTTTAGAAGCTACTGCCAGATATGCATTGGCAAACAGGTCAAATGCTTTTTCCTGCACCAGTTTGTCAGAAATCTCATCTTCATGGATGCAGGCCCAGCGCTGTCTGTCATATACAGCGGTCACATGGGGGATATCTCCCTTTCCTGGAAGATATCGGTCAGAATAAACGGATACGGTCCGCTTATATTCCGGCATCGGGTAATAAAATTCCACCTTGGAAAGTCCTGCTTCTTTAAAAGCTTCTTCCAGTTCTCCCTTTGTAAACGCAGTCTCGTCCTCATCATGGACAGCGCCGGAAAGAAAACTTAAACCAAGAGCATTTTCACATGCAAAGAGCAGTCTGCCTCTTTCTGAAAGATAAGATGCCGCCTGAGTAAAAATGGTTCTAATATCCATTGACCGGCGGTCTGACCGTAAGACTACCAGATCGTATTTTCCTTCTTTTAATGCGTTTTCCATTTTCTGGAAATCGGCTGCTTTAACATAGGAAATATTGGTGTAAGCTTCATTCATTTTCTGGTTTACTACCAGATTTTCGTCTCTCTCATCTACAACTGCAACACTGGCGCAGCGCTCTGCAAGCAGTCCCGTGATCACGCCATAGTCAGAGCCTAACTGC
>CAVFER010000038.1:0-6686 GCA_963621525.1 bacterium
CCAAGAAGAGCAGGACTTCCAGGAAAAGAACCACTGGGTGAAAAATGAATGTGAAATCGGTTACATGTGGTCTAAAAGGATAAAAATATCTGATAATTTTATATAATACTCAATAATAAACAGATAATACACAAAGATATATAGAATAATACATCATGGAAAAGGCAGAATTTAATTTATGAATATCAAAGAAATGGCAAAGCTTGCGGGAGTTTCCTGCGCGACTATATCCAGAGTTTTAAATGATTCTGGATATGTAAAGGAAGATACCCGAAAGAAAGTGATGGAGATCATCAAGGAGTATAATTATACCCCCAATATGATAGCCAGAAGCCTGAGCAGTAAGGACAGTTTCAATATAGGTGTTATCATTCCAAATGTAGGAGAAAAACGGTATGGTAAAATACTGGAAGGTATCGCAAAAGAAACTGCAAAAAACGGATACAGCCTTGTTTTTATGGATAGTGAAAATGATTTGAAAACAGAGAAAAAATGGCTGGAAGAAGTGAAAAATCAGCACATGAAAGGCCTTATTTTAGTGCCTGGGTGCAGTGAAAATAAAGAATTAAGAGGCACATTACAGGAATTGGAAGCCCAGGGGATAGCGGTGGTGCTTACAGGAAAGGATGTAAAAAACGCGGGAATGGACGGCGTTTTTGTTGATGAATTTCGGGGCGCATACGAAGGTGTTTGCCGCCTGATCGAAATGGGATGCAAAAAAATCCACATTGCAGTGGGCCAAAGTGAGATGGATGCTGTTATGGAAGAGCGGTATAGAGGTTGCAAACAGGCGTTGGAAGATAATGAGATTGCCATGGCAGAGGAAATGATACTGCGGGAAACAGAAGATATGGACCGTGTATTTCAGGGGAAAAAGATTCCGGATGCGCTTTTTGCTTTAAATGAAATGGCGGCCGGTCAGTGTATCAGGGTGCTTTTTAAACGTAAAAAAGTAGGAATGGAAAAGATTGTTTTTATGGGGATGGATGCTGGAAATGCGGCACAGACTCTGGGCGAAGAGATGATCTTAGTAGAGAGAGATGAAAAAAAGCAGGGAAAAGAAGCAGTAAAGCTGCTCTTGGAAGCTTTTAATACTGAGGAAAATGAACGGATCCGGGGTAAACGAATCATGATTCCTTATAAAATAAGCGGACATGTCACCTGACGGCGACATGTCCATAAATGATAAAGATTAATATTTCCATGCGTCACGCATTACTTCAATTTCTTTTGCATATCCATCTAGATCATTGGGAGTTTCCAAATAGAAAGACAGACATAGTTTCTAAGAGGACAGTAGTAGTCTGGTCTGGTTTTAAGATTTCATTTAACATATCTGCAATATAAGAAATTCCTGTATCAGCGCCTTGTTTTACATGACTTTCGGGATGAAAATTATAAAGGTTTCCTGGAGCGGATTCCAGATGCATCAGGTCATCTGTCATTGTCCGTTTTGCAAAATCACGAAGTGCCGGATCCGCAGCATAAGTGAACCTCCTGGGAAGATAATGTAGTTCTGACAGTGCAAAGCATATAGTGTTGGACATACATACAATGTTTCACGTGAAACAATAATAGGTAATCCGTTTCCAGATGTTTCACGTGAAACATCTGGGATTTATTCCAGTTCCAGAAAAGTTTCACACATTTCGTAAAATGCAGCAGGTGCTTCTAATTGAGGCAGATGCTTGGTGTCTGGAATAAGTATAGATTCGATAGCTGGATTGTGGGTTTTATATTCTTCCAGTGTCTTCTCTATGTCATCTAAGTCAGCACCACCTAAAAGATAGATACTGTTGTCGATCTTCCTTAAGGCATTGATGATATTACATTTGGTATAGTTACACTTTACACTGGCATAAACGGACTTCGGTGATTCACCTAAATGAGCGGCCTCGTAATACGCATCTACCTGTCTGGCTGTTACAGAGTATGGATTGGAGTAGTAAATGTTCTTGAATGCGTCAGCAATATTCTGTCGGCTGCTGGCAATGTGATAGATTAAAGTACCTGCAATAGGCAGATCAAGAATAAATTTGTAAAGTTTTGCATTTTTACCAGGCACCATACTGCAGGAGAGCATGGACTCTGGATTTACAAGAACCAGACGGTCAAATAATTCCGGAGAATTTCCACAGGCCATAACTGCCAGAGAGGCTGCAGCCCCGGTAGCTAAAATATCAGTGCGGTGACCAATCTCTGATTTGATAAAATCGGAGAGCAGTTGTACGTAGAGATAATTGGTGTAGGTAAGATTTGGCTTTTCAGAACGGCCAAAGCCTAACAGATCAATGGTGTATACAGTGTGATCCGTTGCCAGTTTTTTGCGTACTTCGTGCCATTCATAACTGCTGGAAGCTGGTTCCAAATCATGGACCAGCAGTAAAGGTTTTCCTTCTCCGATCTTCGTATAATGGATATTCCCCAGACGCCAGCGATAGCAGAGGGAAACACGGCTCTCTAAAATGTGTTTTGATACAGCGGAAAACTTCACCGCTTTATTGATCAGGGCAGTAGCAGCAGCAGCTCCCGATGATAGGATCAGTAAGGTCAGTAATTTATTTCTTGTTTTCATTCAGATATCTCTTTCTTCCTTATTATATTATAATGATTATGATACCAGAGCAAAAAACATAAACAAGAAGCTGTTTTTTAAAGAAAAATGAGCGGATTACTTATGTTTTTAGAATTGCGAGAGTGCAAAGCACGTAGCAATTCGGTATCAAAGTGGTCAAAATACCTTTTGTCCCCAACATCATGATTATAGTTGGTATCGGTTTACAAAGCTATTATAATACATGGAATATACTCTGACAACGGACAAAAGATTTAAGAAAGAATTAGTTAGCGCATGGTTGAACCGTGTAACAATTATTAGTATGTTTCACGTGAAACATTTTGCTATAACTATAAAGTTGTGCTATAATCGTTTTTGATAGTCAGAAAATGAAGATATTAGGGTCAAAAAAGTAAAAATCCGATGCAAGCTTGCTTGCAAAAGGATTTTTGATTTTGGGACCCGCAAAAAACATGAGTAAGTAGCCATTTTTGAAGAAAAATGAGCGGATTACGAATGTTTTTAGGATTGCGAGAGTGCAGAGCACGTAGCAATCCAGTATCTGTTTTTCTGAGAAAGGATGTAAAAAATATGGGACGAATTATTACAATTGCCAACCAGAAGGGCGGTGTAGGAAAAACTACAACGGCGATCAATCTATCAGCCTGTCTGGCAGAGGCAGGACAGCATGTAATGCTGGTGGATTTTGATCCTCAGGGGAATGCAAGCAGCGGGCTGGGAGTAGAAAAAGAAGATTATGAACATACTGTTTATGATATGATGGCAGAAGAAGCAGGACTGGATGAATGCCTGGTGAAAAACATCCAAGATAATCTTGATGTGCTCCCTTCCGATATGAATCTGGCAGGTGCAGAAATTGAGTTTCAGGAAGTAGAAGAGAAAGAGACACTTTTAAAACGTTATCTTGATAAAGTAAGAGACGATTATGATTTCATCTTGATCGACTGCCCGCCGTCTTTGAATATACTGACCATCAATGCATTGACCGCAGCAGATACAGTACTGGTACCTATCCAGTGTGAGTATTATGCGCTGGAAGGTCTGAATCAGGTGTTAAAGACAGTAGAGCTGGTAAAGCGGAAATTAAATCCGCAGCTGGAGATGGAAGGTGTTGTATTTACTATGTACGACGCCCGTACCAATCTTTCACTGCAGGTAGTGGAAAGTGTAAAGAACAATCTAAATCAAACCATTTACAAGACCATTATTCCAAGAAATGTAAGACTGGCAGAGGCACCGAGCCATGGTATGTCCATTAACCTCTATGATACAAGGTCAACAGGTGCTGAAAGTTATCGTATGCTGGCAGCTGAAGTGATGAGCAGAGGAGAAGAGTTATAATGGCAAAGAAGGGATTAGGAAAAGGCCTGGGGGCAATTTTTGGAGAAGATGTTGTAAAAGAAAATAAAGAGGAAATAGAGAAAAAAGCTAAAGTTAAAGCGGAAGCAAAGGCATCAGAAGAAATAAATGAAAAAGGGCGTATTCTTATGCTGAAGCTCGATTTGGTTCAGCCAAACAAAGAGCAGCCAAGGAAGAGTTTTGATGAGGAAAAGATCAATGAACTGGCTGAATCTATTAAAAATTATGGTGTACTGCAGCCGCTTCTGGTACAGAAAAATGGAAGCTTTTATGAGATTATTGCCGGTGAACGCAGATGGAGAGCTGCAAAGGCAGCCGGTTTAAAAGAAATTCCGGCTGTATTAAAGGAATACAGCAAGCAGGAAGCAATGGAAATCTCTCTGATCGAGAATGTACAGAGAGCAGACTTAAATCCAATTGAAGAAGCACTGGGTTACAGACAACTGATCGCTGAATTTGGATTGACTCAGGAAGAAATCGCTGTTCGAGTGGCAAAGAGCAGAGTGGCAATCACCAATACCATGCGTTTGCTAAAATTAGATGAACAGATCCAGAATATGCTTGTTCAGGGCGTTATCACCAGCGGACATGCAAGAGCCCTTCTTTCCCTGGAAGATACTGTGATGCAGTTAAAGGCTGCAAAAGAGATCTTGGATAAAAAATTAAGTGTTCGTGAAACAGAACGTCTGGTAAAACGGATGCAGAAAGAAGCTTCCGATGAAAAAAAAGAAGAGAAGAAACCGGATGAAGCGTTGGTTCTTGTTTACCAGGATCTGGAAGACAGAATGAAATCTGTTATGGGAACGAAAGTAAGTATACATAATAAAGACAAAAATAAAGGCCGAATTGAAATAGAATATTATTCAGAAGCGGAACTGGAAAGAATCGTGGAAATGATAGAATCCATCGGCTGATTGACAGAAGGAGAATGATATATTCATGATGGAAACCAGTATTTTAAATCAGCTACCATTTGATCCGGGATATCTTATTTTGGGAATGATCGGTTTGGTGCTTATACTTCTGATCTTATTGATTTCTGCTATGACACAGTTAAAAAGTCTGAGTCGTAAATATGATTATTTTATGCGAGGGAAAGATGCAGAAACATTGGAAGATGTAATTATGAACCAGATCGAAGAAATCCGGAATCTGAAAGCAGAAGACAGAGCTGCAAAGGATTCTATCCGCATGTTAAATCGTAATTTTCGTGCATCCTTTCAGAAATTTGGAATGGTAAAATATAATGCTTTTCAGGGAATGGGCGGTAACTTAAGCTTCGTATTTGCATTATTAGATTATACCAATACAGGCTTTGTGTTGAATTGTATCCACAGCAGAGAAGGCTGCTATATATATATGAAGGAAGTGGATCGGGGACAGACCGATGTGGTTCTTGGAAACGAGGAACAGGAAGCGTTGGAACAGGCTCTGGGCTATGTAGATAAGCAGCAGTAGAAAATCAATCAAAGAAGATGAAGATATCCTGACATAATGTTTCACGTGGAACATTATAGCAGGGTATTTTTGATTTCATAGGAAATTGTGTCTTATTATATCTCTTAAAAAAAGATTAAGTTGTAGTTTTTAGAGACAACATATACAATGATGGTGGGATTTTGTATTTTTAGCAATAAAAAAGGAATGAATCAAATATATGAAAAAAATAATTCGCACAGCAGGGATACTCGCATTGGTTTTTGCGGCTTCGGCGGCAGTGTATTTCTTTGCTGCAAGAAAAAATATGCAAAAGGAAGAAGCAGTTTATTCTTCTATGGATGCACCGGGGTTTCCAGTGGTGTATACAGAATTTGATGGAAAAGATATTAATGCACTCCACGGATATATTCAGGATATGGGGAATCAGGCAGCAGGGGACAGTATTTCAGTACTGCCGGAAGACAGAAAAATGACGATCCGGGTAAAAGAATATGGAAATGAAATTACAGGACTCAGCTATGAAGTGCGCAATCTGAGTATGGACCGGCTCATTGAAAGAACAGAAGTGGAAAACTGGCAGGAAGACGGGGGAGATATTCAGGTTGAACTTCCTATCCAGAACCTGCTGACACAAAATGAGACGTATTTGCTGGATCTTACCGTGAATACAGTAGAGAAGGATATTCATTATTATACCCGCATTATGTGGGCTGATAGTAACCATGCAGGAGATATGCTGTGTCTGGCAGAAGATTTTACCAGAAAGAGTCTGGACTATAATGAAGCAAGAGAGTTGGTATCTTATCTGGAGACGAATCCGTCAGAAGACAACAGCTCCCTTGGAAATGTAAGTATCCGGTCCAGCTTTGACCATCTTACCTGGGATGGTCTGATCACGGAAATGGAAGGGGAACCTCAGATCACTCTTCAGGTGTACGATGGTATTATGGGACAGGTTCAGGTGGAATATAAGGTGCGGATCACGGACAGTACAGGTGTTCAGTACCTGGTAAATGCTGAAGATAACTTTACAATGAAGTGGAATGATAAGCGCATTTATCTGATGAATTACAACCGATATGCAAATGAGGTGTTTCAAGGGGAACAGAAAAATTTTGCAGGAAAGAGAATCTTGCTGGGGATTTCAGACGCAAGCAAGATAAAGACGCTAAAGAGTGAAAATTCCCGCTATATTCTTTATAAAGTAAACGGTAATCTGTGGCGTTATGACCAACATGATAAGAAATCCATGTGTTTGTTTACATTTGCTGATGGCTCTAATGAGGATGTGAGAGCAGATTATAAAAAG